>JBBQIY010000083.1:0-7732 GCA_038325415.1 Kiritimatiellia bacterium | reverse complement strand
CCAACGGCGGCGACAGTCGTGAACGCACCAAGAAGACCCACCACGGTGCCAAACAAACCAAGAAGCGGAGCCAGCGTCGCTACCGTCGCCAACATGGAAGCCTTACGATTCTCAAGGCGAAGCTCGCGGCCAGCCTTATCTTCAGCGAAGATCTTGACCTCTTGGAAGTCGGTGCTCGTGCTGTGCTCGAGGATCGTCTCAACCACGCGAGCCAACATGCTGTTGTTCTTCGAACACATCTCTTTGACTTCGGCCAGCTTGTCATCGCGCCACAGTGCCACGACTTTTGCCGAGAAGCCCTCCGGTACCACGTGACGAAGGCGGAGATACACCATGCGCTCAAGCGCACAACCCAGACCGAGGATTGACAGTATACCAAGGAAAATCATCGTCTTTCCACCTTGCTTCATGTAATGGATCCACGTATCGAGCGCCGAGACCTCCACGGGCACTTCTCCTGCCACTGTCACCGCACTTGCAGCCGCGACGCCATTTGTCGACAAGATCGCAACATCCGTTGCAGGGGCGACATCCTGCGCAGTCGCGTTGAAAACAAACATCGCCAGCATCGTGGCAACCGAAATCGATGAGAAAAACCGCAACATAGCTTTAATACTCCAAGTTTACTTTGATTGATCTGCGCAGCACCTAAGCGCACCGTTGATTTTAGCTTAGCACATAGTATGCCAACAGTCTTTTTACACGCGACAATCCACAATCGCGGTTCAACTTTGCTGAATCTGTAAAGAAGTAAAGAGTTTAGAGCGAGGGTTCCTACAAAAAATGTATCCAATAACGCAAGTACTTGCATTCTATTGTATACAGGTTGTCACCATGAATTCGTGGCGATTATGACTCACCGGCTAGTCGCCCTGAGGCCAACGCCCAAGTCAGATTATAGCCGCCACACGGCGCATCAAGGTCAATCAACTCGCCGACGCAGTAGAGTCCGGCAATTCGTTTACACGCCATCGTCTTCGGATCGAGTTCGCTCAGCGCGACGCCCCCTCGCGTCATCATGGCCTTATCCCATCCCTCGGTAGCCGAAACCGTCAGAGGACACCCGGCACACCGCTCAGCAAGCCGCTCCGTCTGCCCACGGTTGAAGGAGGCAACCGTCGTTTCCTCCTCAACGCCGGCGAGCTTGCACAAAGTCTCAGCCAGAGCCCTCGGCAACGCCTCCGCTAGCAACTTGCGAACAAAACGCGTGCCAAACGGACGCCTCCAGCTCTCAAACAACGCAAGCCAATCGGCCACTTGCTTATCCTCGCGAAAACTAACCTTCAGTCGGACGCTGCCACCGAGTTCATCAAGCGCCTGCGCAACAAACCCCGAAATCGCGAGTGCTGGCGGGCCGCTGAGTCCTTTGTGGGTAAAAAGCAACGATCCCGATATCGGCTCGTGCGAATAACCCTTTTCGGCAATTCTGAGTGAGACGTTCGGACAACTCAGTCCCGCCAACTCCGCAATCCATGGTTCTTCAACAATCAGCGATCCTAGCGCGGGATACACGGGCGTGACTTTGAGCCCAACATCTTTGGCAATCGTAAAGCCTGACCCATCGGAGCCTAATTCCGGTTTGCTCCGTCCGCCAGCGGCAAGAATGACGCGCTTCGCGCCGATGATGTCGCCGGAATCCGTCTCGACACCGCGAACGGCCGTCCCCGCTTCATTCAACAGCACACGTTTGGCTTTAACGCCGCACCGTATCTCCGCTCCTGCGTCCCGTGCTGCACCGACAAGCGCATCAAGGACATCCGCCGCGCGACCCGAGGCGGGAAAGACGCACCCGTTGTCCTCGACCACCGTCGGTACGCCGCGTTGATGAAGAAATTCGCGAATGCTGTCAGGACTCCACGCGTAGAGTGAATCGATCATGAAGCGCGCACGCTTGCCGAATTTCGACATCATGCCGTCCACATCGACGTCATGCGTGATGTTACAACGCCCCCCGCCGGTCGCAAGTAACTTCCTCCCCGGTTGCTTCATCCGCTCCAGCACGAGCGCATGGCGTGAAAAGGCCGCCGCTGCAAGCCCCGAGACGCCCCCGCCGATAATGATCGTTTCGTATTCCATAATTGTGGGAGGAGTATACACACAGTTCCCATGATGACGCAAGAACACACGTACGATTCCAAGCGACACACGAATTCCAAGCGGCAAAAAACTCAGCAAGAACGCTCGCTTATGGCATAGTCTACACTCTGCCACGCCTTCCGTGTGGCTCTAATTAAATTCCCGGGCAATTCAGGTAATGCTTTCTTTTTTGTGCGGAAAGGAATAACCTATCCCTCGTTCTGACAAAGGCGTCCTGTTTTCGAAAGGGAATTAAGGTTATGAAATCATTCTGCGAAGCGTTACGAGCCCCGAAAAAGGTTGATCTCGACAAGCTGGATCCGTCGGAGACGTTAGGTCTCGACAAGAAGAAAGGGATCGCACTCCTCGCGAAAAACGTCGAGGAGCTGGGTACACTTGGCTACAATCTTTATGCCGAGGGGAAGCGTTCACTGCTGGTGGTGTTACAGGCGATGGATACGGCGGGCAAGGATGGTGTGATCCGCCATGTGATGACGGGGCTCAATCCCATGGGGATGCGGGTGACGGCGTTTAAGGTGCCGACACCCATCGAGTTGGCGCATGATTTCCTCTGGCGCATTCATGCGGCAGTCCCGCCACACGGTGATATCGGGGTGTTCAATCGGTCGCATTATGAAGACGTGCTCATTGCCCGGGTGAAGAGTATTGTGTCCAAAACGATCTGGACGCAACGTTACAATCAGATCCGGGAATTCGAGGCGCTTCTTGCCGAGAGTGGAACGACGATTGTGAAAATTTTTCTGCACATTGACAAACACGAGCAGGCGGAACGGCTTCAGGCCCGAATCGATGACCCCACGAAGAATTGGAAATTTCAGGCTGAGGATGTGAAGGAGCGTGAGTTTTGGGATGACTACATGAAAGCGTACTCGGCGGCAATCGAAAAATGCGATGCCGATTCCGCACCCTGGTATATTGTGCCCTCCAACAGGAAGTGGTTCCGCAATGCGGCGGTTTCGCAAATCCTAGTGGAGACCCTTCAGGGGATGAAGCTGAAAATTCCCGAGCCGATCCCGGGACTGGCTGATATCAAGATCGTTTAAAAGCGGGAAGGTTTTAGGCATTAGACTCTAGCTTCGGCAACGTGCGCATTCGGGAGACACTGCCACAAACTCGCAACTTGGAAAGGGCGAATAATTATTCGCCCCTACACCGTATCGCCCATGCAAGTCCCCATCAGGCGGGCGGCGTTGACCCAGGGGTGGTCGGGTGGAACAATACGGACGTGGCCAGCCACATCTTCGAGTGGAACTGGCACGCAGGCGTCGCCTTTGATCGCAACCATGACATTGTACTGGTGGGCGGCAATGAGTTCTCCAGCGGTGGCACCGAGGCGGGTGCAGAGGAGGCGGTCGGTTGATGTGGGGGTGCCGCCACGCTGAACATGGCCGAGCTGGGTCATGCGCGCTTCAATGCCGGTGAGCACCTGCAGTTCCCGGACGATGCGGCTGACTTTCGTTTCCTGAATCATCAGGGGCTGCCGGGACAGAGGGGATGCGTCTTCTTCAGCGGGTTTGTTCTTTTCGCCATTCTTCTTGCCGGTCTTTTTAGAAGGCTTCTCTTCCTGATTTTCTTCATCCACCTCGTCGGGCGCACCGATGGCGGTTGCGCCTTCGGCGACGGCGATGATCGAGAATCGTTTGCCGCTCTGGCGGCGTATGTTGAGGAACTCGGCGATCGCGTGGATGTCGTACTTAATTTCGGGAATGAGAATAACATCGGCACCTCCGGCCATGCCGGCACCGAGGGTAAGCCAACCTGCCGAGTGGCCCATGATTTCGACGGCGATAATACGGTGATGACTACTGGCGGTGGTATGGAGTCGATCAATGGCTTCGGTTGCGATGCTTTTGGCGGTGTCGAAGCCGAAGCAGGTGTCGGTGAGCACGACGTCATTATCGATCGTTTTGGGAAGGGTAATAACATGAAGGCCTTTTTTGGCGAGGCGATAGGCGTTTTTCTGCGTCCCGTTTCCGCCGAGGCAGACGAGGCATTCGAGATTGAGCCGCTTGGCATTGGCAATGGCGACATCGGTCATGTCCATGACGGTGCCGCCCATGTCCATCTTGTGCGGCTTGTCCCGGTTCGATCCGAGAATCGTGCCACCGAGCGTGAGAATGCCGCTGACCGTGCGGTCGTCCAGTTGGATATAGCGGTTTTCCACGAGACCGCGAAAGCCGTCAAGGAAGCCGATGACGGGGATGCCGTAGTGCAGGGTGGATTTGGCTACGGCACGAATAGCTGCATTAAGACCCGGACAGTCGCCACCGGCGGTGAGGATTCCGATGCCGCGTGGCGCTTTTCCATTTCGGCGCTGCCCTGATGAAGAGGTTGTTTCCATAGTCATGTTTTCGATTTATTTTGCTTGAGATAAGGTTCGAGCATGGTGGGTTGCATCTGCGCTTTGAGACGAGCCCTTTCTTGCGTTTTCGCGAAAAGCTGATCTTGGCTTCGAACGGGTGATTCGCGGTTGCCTGGGTCGCGCCTTCTATAGATGCCTTTCGCGGAAAGAATATGCGCTTTCTGGTTGTCCGTAAAGTAAATATTCAGGGTTTGGAGGAGTTTTTCGCGACTTTCCGGAGCGAGGACGGGAACCATGAGTTCGATGCGCTTATCAAGATTCCGGGTCATGCCATCGGCACTGGAGATGAACAAGAGGTTGCGACCGCCATCGCGGAAGCAGAAGATGCGCGCATGTTCAAGGAAGCGATCGATAATGCTGACGACGGTGATGTTCGTGCTCAGACCCGGCACTCCGGGCTTGAGGCAGCAGATACCCCGGATGTTGAGGCGAACTTTAACGCCAGCCTTGGAGGCACTGTAGAGCGCGCGGATGAGGGCTTCGTCACTGAGCGAATTCATCTTGAGCGTGATTTGAGCTTTTTCCTTGTTTCGTGCGCGTTCTGTTTCGTTAGCGATAAGCTTAAGCAACGTGGTACGCAGGGCGAACGGTGCTAGCTCGAGGCGGCGGAGTTTCTGAGGCTGGGAATAACCGGTGATGGCGTTGAAGACATCGGAAGCATCAGCCCCAAAGTCGGGTTGGCAGGTGAAGAGCCCCACATCGCTGTATTGTGTCGCCGTCTTTTCGTTATAATTTCCCGTCGCAAAGTGGACATAGCGGACGATGCCCTGAGGTTCCCGACGAACAACGAGGCAAATTTTGGCATGTGTCTTTAGATCGCGTACACCGTAAACGACATGCACCCCTGCCATTTCGAGGCGTTGGGCCTGCGTGATATTACGGGCCTCATCAAACCGGGCTTTGAGTTCGATAAGGACGGTGACGTGCTTGCCTACGTGTGCGGCTTGAATGAGTGCCTCGATAATTGCGCTCTGCGGCGCGGTTCGATAGAGAACTTGTTTGATGGCCAAGACGGTCGGGTCAGTCGCGGCTTCTTCAACGAATTTGATGACCGGGTCGAAGGATTCGTAGGGGTGCACCAGCAGGATATCGTGTGCGGCGATCTGCGGAAAGATCGGCTCTTTGATATCCACATCGGGGGAGGCTACAGGATCCCACGCCTCATCAACGAGGGCATCAAACCCATCGATGCCAACCAGCGCCATCAGGGCACGCAGTTCGACAGGACCATTGGCTAAATAGACATCCGCTTGGTCGAGTCCCACGTGATGCGAAAGGGCGTTAAGCAGATCACGGGAGACGTTTGCGGCTATCTCGAGTCTGATGCAGGCGGTTTCACGGCGATCATCGAGGAGTTCCTGCATCCCGACAAGGAGATCGGAGGAGAGATCTTCACGCAGTTCAATATCCGCATTCCGGGTGACCCGGAACGACGTACAATCGCGGACGGATTGTCCTTCAAAAAATGTGCTAATCTGCCAGGCGACGACATGTTCAACGGGGACAAAAAGGGCGCGCCCGGAAGTATCAGGAATTCGGATAAAGCGAGGAATCTGAGGGCCGAGAGGGATCACCGCGAGGCGGGCGGGCGCATCGGGCGTGACGGGGTCGATGCACACCGCGCAGTGCAGGAGCAAGCCGGCGGGACGGAAGGGTTTTTCCTCGTTGACGGCGATTGGCGAGAGGAGCGGGAAGATTTTTTCAGTAAATTCGCGGGCAAGCCAGATGTGTTGTTCGGGGGTTAGCGCCTCGATGCGTTCCTGGACAATGAGTCCCTGCTGCGTGAGTGCTTGCGTAAGCGTTTGCCAGAGGCTATATTGATCTTCGACCATTTTGCGCATGCGATGCGTGACGGCAAGAAGCTGTTTTCGCGGCGTCAGCCCTGCGGGATCTGTGCGGCGTATCTTCTCGGCAACAAGGAGTTTGAGGCCTCCGATGCGCACCATACAGAACTCGTCGAGATTGGAGGCCGTGATCGCGAGGAACTTCAGCCGTTCGAGCAGTGGAATCGCGGGGTCGGCAGCTTCGTCCAGGACGCGCTGATTGAACTCGAGCCAACTCAGTTCGCGGTTGAAAAACGGAGGTGGGGTTTTCGCCGGGGTTTTCTTCGTTTTTTTCATGGCTTACTCTGGAGTATGGAGGTGGCATCGGCGACCGAACATCAGCTCGAAGAGATCGCTTTTTTCTGCGAGCGAAACCTGTTCGGCACTGGCAACCCCGTTCTGTCCGGGGATGCAGACAAGGGCTTCCCCGGTCAATTGAAAACGGATCTTGCCTAGACTTTGGTCATGTACGCGATCCAATGCGTCTGCAACGCGCAGGATGGCGGCGAGCTTGCTGACGACGAGTCGGTCTTCGGGTCGCAGCGACGTGTACTCCACGTGGCTCGATTGGGGGATTGCTTTGCGATGGTAGCGCGTGATAACCGCGATGAGTTCAATCTCCTGACTGGAGAGTCCTGCAAATTCGGTGTTATGAACGAGGTACATAGTGTGTTTGTTGTGCGAATGAACGCTGACAAAGACGCCGATGTCATGAAGCAGGGCAGCGACTTCCAGGAAGAGCCGATGTCGGCTTGTGCAACCGTGTTCCTCTTGCAGGAGGTCGAAAAGGTCAAGGGCAACGCGCGCGACCTGTTCGGCATGGTTCTGGTCGTACTGATATTTTTCGCCCGTTTCGCGTGCGACGCGCAATACGTGCTTGCGCATGGCGGTCGTCCAGACAGAGCCGGCGACGGCCTCTTGCAAGAGTCCATCGCTGAAGGAAAGGCTACTGATGTAAACCTTTTTCAGGTCGAGTGCCTTGGCGATCGACACGGTGATACTCAGGGATGGGCCGAGAAGTTCCGCGTCGGTGTAGGAGATGTTTAACTCCCGCACCAGTTCCTCGGTTGTCGAGGTGGCAACCTGGCGAAGCAGTTTTTCAAGAGCTTTAACCGTAACCGGCAGGACATTCGCGTCGGGGCGCGTTTTCTGCTTGCTGGTGGAGAGAATCTGAGCGGCCGCGCACCGCATTTCATGCCCCATGAGCAAAAGCTTGGTTGTTGTCGGGTTCTCAAGGTTTTTGCGGATCTGGTCTGAGATTTCATGCGTCTTGCCTTCAGCCAGCTCGGAGATTTGTTGTGGCATGAGTGCCGCCTCTTCCATCTGGCGGCGCAAGTGGAGGGACCCGACGGTGTAGGTCTGGACGAAACGGATTTCACCTTCGTTCCGGCAAAGCATACCACAGGTAAGACCTCCGATTTCGAGTACAACGGCTTCGCCCTTCTCCCAA
>JBBQIY010000082.1:0-7740 GCA_038325415.1 Kiritimatiellia bacterium | reverse complement strand
AGATGCGGAGCAAATAACGCTATTTTGGCAGATTGAAGGCTTCGATAATGTCGTCGATGTCGGCCTTGCCCATTGGAACGTGTCCGCCAATGGAAATGCTTCCGAGAATGGCTTCCGCTGAACTGTCGAGCACCTCAAGTTTATCGAAACCGGATAAGACATCCGGAGCCACAACCATCACGCCGTTGTTACAGAGGACGGCAGCCGGATGCCGGAGAGAAAGCGTATCCACCATCTTAGGAAGGTTGCTAAACGTGGTCTCGAAGGGCAAGAGCGAGACTTCTCGCAACAGGATATAGGATTCCGGAAGTGTTCGCGTGTCAATCGTGCGATTACACACGCTGAAGGCCAAACAGTTCGGAGGATTCGCATTAATGATCGAGCCGATCTCAGGATGCTCTTCGTAGATAGACCGGTGAGCCAACGCCGCGTAACTCGGCTTCTTTCCAGCTTCACATCGGCCGTTACGGATAAGCACGATTTCCTCCGGAATGACGCTGAAACGGTCGAGCGGATGCGGCGTGATCAGGAAGGAGTTCGCATCAAGTCTGGCCGAAAGCGAGCCGGTAGCACCCGTGAAAAGCTTCTGACGATAACCGCGTCCGATAAATTCGCAGATCTTGTTACGAAGGTCTTTTTCTGTCACGCTCATGCCAGAAAGGCTGTGTTCAAACGTCGCAATTCGAATATCGCTTTTGCTCTCAAGTTGCAACTGCTCCTCAGTCAGAAACTGCGGCGTTCCAAGCTGAGATGCCTTGATTTCGGTTTGCGCACAAAGCTCCAGCATCTCGAAACGCTGGAAAGCGTCTTGAAGATTTCGACCCCCACAGCAGACACCGTGACTCTCAAGAATAACGCTATCAAAACCGGCCGCAAACTTCTCTGCGATCTTCTCGCCAAGATCAGCGCTTCCCGGTACTCCATAAGGCGCAAAAGCCACCTTGCCGTTCCAGCGATAGGTCTGAGGAATAATGCGCGTATTGGGAACACGCTTCGAGATCGAAAAGGCGACCAAGGCCATGGGGTGCGCATGTACCACTGCCGCCAAGTCTGGGCGAACATCGTAGATCGCACGATGGAAAGGATACTCGGAAGAAGGCCGATGGCGTCCCACAACAGTTCCATCTTGCTTGACGCAGACGACGTCAGCGGGGGTCATCGTGCCTTTATCGATTCCTGCCGGCGTGATCCACATATCGCCATTCTCATCGAGAATGGAGAGGTTACCACCGGTCGTGGTGGTCATCTTATTTTTGTAAATTCTGGAAATGGTCAACGCGATCTCGTCTCGCGGATGTAAAAAATCGTAATTCATGATTGTCTCTTTCTCTTTGCTGGCATTGCGCAACGTACGCAAAAGTTTTATTCTGTTTAATTTCCAATTTATTCTACCATTATTTCGCACGCCACACAAGACAAGAGAAATTCAAGAAAAGGATGCCGAGTGCGCGTCAACATAGTTTGACGCGCAGAGGAGTCAGAAGACAGGAGACAGGAGTCAGAAGTTGGAAATCAAGGATTTGCGCGGATTGAGACAAAATAATTTATGTCCCTGTTTTTGCAACACCACAGAAGCATGGCACAACTGTGCATAACATGTTGAGAATCAATGCTGTATTCTGACTCCTGACTTCTGGGTGGAATTCAACTAAATTGAATCCCACCCGTCACAAACCCTTGCGATAAGATGATTGAGAGACTCCAAGGGGAAGGAATGAGTGCAATGCCACTTCTCCACCGACGAGCATTATGTCCTATCCCTTGGCAGATCGCCAAAGATCAACTCAATTTTGAAGACGATCAACGGTGAAAACTTGTAATCGCGCTCGACAGGGAAATCTGCCCCTGGCTCCACGATGAAATACATCCAGTTCTTCTTTGCTCTTCGCGACAAAGGACAACGTACAAGATATCGGTCGACGTCGACTGTGGGCTCCGTATGAGCTTCTATACCCAGCTTGAGATCCAATCTATGACCGCTGCTTGGAAAATAGCTCAGGCTCACGAATTGACCGAGATCCACACCTTTGCTTGTCTCGGACCAAACGCCAGCACTTGATAACTCAATCGAGGTAAGGGGGCCGAGAGATTTCTCGAAATCTAGTGATGTCTTCTCGCCGAAGCCGTCTTCACCCTCCCACAAGAGCGTTTCGCGGAGTTGAATCCGCCAGTTTCCGATTTCCCACGGAAGACGAGCTTTCAACCTTAGCTTGGGTACAGGTTCTGGACGAAACTTCAACCCCACATCGCCCGTGAACCGAATATTGAAATGCTCGCCAAGCAACGCGCGCAAAGAAATAGATGTATCCTCTTCACGTTCTGTGCTTTCGGGACGGCTCAGGCTTTCGCCGAATGCAGACAGGGCATTTCGGTCTTCCTCTAGGTTATCGGCGACGAGTTGGATCCGGTCTTTCACGCGAGGCAAATCAAGCTTCAACGAAAACTTAATGTGTGTGCCAATATCTCCTGCTTCGGACCATTCTATTTGAGGTACAATTTTAAGACGCGATCTCTGATCATCGTCTTTCCGACGCCGATCACCGAAGAATCGATCGAATGTTCGACTCCTTTCAAATTCTTCAGGCGTCAACAGCTCGTCCAAGCTCTGGTCTAACTTGTCCGCCTTTTCTATCACGTAATCGGAGACGGTATCGTGTACCTGATCGACCACTCCCGTCGGGGGCATTGCCGGAATCGTTTCAGCACGTAATGCCAGATTCGTCTGTGCGAGTCCAGGAGTTACGACGACACAGAAAAGAAGTGTGTGAAACAACACACGAGATACGAAGAAAACGATTCGGTTACTCATTTGGAGTTCGTGACATGTGATTAAATAAAGTTTCAAGGCGGTACTTTCGGACGAAATTTTCTAGAGCTTTTGATATTTGATGCTGCTCACCGTTAGAGTACACCAGTTCAGAATCACAGGCGACGAAAAACACCCAGATGCCCGTTTCAACTTTTTCTCGATAGGCCCCCAGAAGGAGATCCTTCTTTTGCTCTTCTTCGATGAATCTATCGCAATACGCCGCGCTCCGGAAAAAGACTCCATTCAACATGAGAGCGGGGACATCACCTCTACCATAAATCGCGGCGAAACTGCAAAGTGCTCCTCGCCGAGCTAAGGCCTCCACTTCCGAAAGATTATCAATGTAGTCTGGGTTCCGCTCCATGCCCAACTTTTCGAGCAGGGCAGTCCCTTGCATCAAGCTGTACCCCTTTGGCAGATCCTTTTCATCGAGAGCAAACGCTGTGGGAAGGGTGAAAGGGAGGACTTCTTGCCTTCGGGATAAGCCTCCCAAATAGAAAGCAACCCATAAGCCGATCGCGAAGAGCATCACGATACTAGGCCATTTCCAGTTGACAGAGGATTTATTCATAACTGTTTGTATCATCTCTTAAAAGTTCACACTTTACAACAAAATTCTGAGAAAGAAGAAGCGCTTGGGTCGCGATCGACCTCATCGACTGCATCCTCAGCTTCATCGCCAGCTTTGTCAACCGCATGCGCAGCCGCATCACCGACGCTCTCTCTCAATGTAACGCGAGAATATTGACATACTCCACGGTATGTCGAAATCAGTGACATCCACAGAGAGTACGTCGCTTTTCCTTCGTTTATGTGCCGCGTTCTTTCCCGTTCTTAGCCTAAGCCCTTTTGCACCACGAAGTAGGGATTCACCCTATAGTGCTGGGATCGGGAAATCCCTATAATAGAGGTCATACGCTGTAGCTGTGCTTTAAGGAAGGCACTAAAAAGGTGCTGCGGCAAAACAAGGATAAAGCAATGAGTAAACATAATACAACTACGATACAGGAAGCGCTCACCCTTCTCGACGAAGCGGCGCGCGAGAAGAAGGAAGACATTGGAGATCTCGTTTCGGGCAAATACGAAGCCCTCAAAGAGGCTTTCTTGGGCGTCGAAGCCGAAGTGGCTGACAAAGCCAAGCAGGGTGCCGAGCGGCTTGGTGAGCTGAAAGATTCTGCCACGGAGCGAATGAAGGAAGCTGCCCACCAAATAGATAAGAAAGTCCACGAAGATCCCTGGATGACACTGGGCTTGCCGATCCTCGGAGCGTTAGCAATCGGATTTTTGCTAGGAAGAAAGGACTAGTCTGAATGCGCCGTTTTAAGCGAAAAAAAACGCGTCTTGTGCTCTGGCTACTCCTGTTGCGCTTGATGCAACCAGAGCAGCTCAGAGCGGTGCATATCGCTCGCATCAAGGCGGCAACCTACTACGTCAAGGCCGTGCAGGCAGCCCGAGGTGGGCTTATAGGCTATCTGGGGTTCTGCATGTTGCGTGATGTGATGGGGTTCGGCTTTTTGTTGTTGCACGCTGGGCTGGCGCTTTACCTGCCTTGGACGCTACAGGAGAAAGGTCTGCTGTTTCTCATTTTGGGGGGCTGCTACATGCTCATCACGGGCGTCGCCTTCATGATCCTTCTCGCTCAACGCACCTGGATGAAAGTCACCTCTGCCGATGAAGCGGTAACTCGAGCCGTGCAAAACCGATCGATGTTCACTCATCATGATAACGACCTCGCGAGGTGAGGTGATGAATCGTAATATGAAAGGAGTTAAAAATGAATGCACCTAAAACGACGGTGCGTGTGCCCCAAAACACCGCTCCCATCAATAACCGTGAAATCATGATCCAGACGGAGTCGCGTATCCGTTATTACGCGAACCATGTCGACGAAATCGATGCGCGCATTGACGAACTCGATGCGGAGTGGGATACCGAGCGTGTTCTAGAACTTAATGCGGCTTCCTTTACCCTCGGTGGCCTCGTTCTCGGTGTCATCGTCAGCAAGAAGTACCTGCTGTTCTCCGCCGCCGTGATGATGTTCCTCTATCAACATGCGGTAGAGGGCTGGTGTCCGCCGCTGGCCGTGTTGCGGCGGCTGGGCGTGCGAACCAAGACCGAGATCGAGTATGAACGCTACGCGCTTAAAATGCTACGCGGTGATTTTCCTGGCCTCACCAATGCCAAAGTTAAGGTTGATGCCGTGCTCGATGCGGTCTGCCCCGATGTCCTCAAGTAGGATTGAGATGCTGGAAGAGAAGGTTCATCCCTTAGCCGACTATTACCGATTGGGTCGATGAAGTACCGTTATCTGCCCGATACGCCGGTCGATGCGAACTGTGCTTGGATCGGCGGTTTTGCCACCGTTGTGCTCCTTACGTTTGTCAAGTGGGGCATCGGTCTCTATTTGGGTAATCGTGCTGTCGGTTCAGCCTATGGGGCAGCGGCATCTTAGGTAGTTTTCTGCTGTGGATCTCAAAATTACGAAGGCGATATGAAAACCAATGATTTGAAACAGACTTGGCGTGACGCGCCAGTGTGGGGTGCCACGCTTCTCGCGGGGTTTTTACTACTTGCTGCGCTGCCTCTCGTGCTGGCATATCTGGCGAATCCATCTTCGGGAGAACCGTTATTGGTGGCACTCGGTCTCGATGCAGGCCTTCTGGGCTTCTCATTGCTAGTGCTTCAATTCGTTCTGAGCGCACGGATACCCATACTCGAGCGTCCGTTCGGTCTCGACGCCGTGATGGGCTTCCACAAAAGCATGGGCATTCTCGCGGGAGTGCTAATCCTCCTGCACCCGATCTTAATTGCCTTGGGTGATGGGAGCTGGTCGCTCTTCCGTTTGGACACTCCGTGGCCAATCACCCTGGGGAAAGTTGCCTTTGTCCTGCTGGTGCTGACGATTCTGCTTGCGCTATTTTTTGCACACGTCGGCATGGATTACAACGTGTGGCGAGTTTTCCATAAGGGCGCAATTCTAGTCGTGTTTCTCGGTTTTATTCACGCCTTACTCGTAGGCCCAGACCTTCAGAGTTCCGAAATGCGAGCCTATTGGATTACCTTGTTCGCCGTAGCAGTCCTCCTCTTCCTTTTTCGCAACGTTTACATTCCGCTTTGGGGACGCCGCCGATTCCGCGTTGCGGCCGTGGAGCGCGAGTCACACGACACTTGGACGCTCGCCTTCGAGCCGGAGGACGACACCCTCTTGGTGAATCGTCCAGGCCAATTTTGGTTTGTAAGTCTGAAGCGTCCTGGCCGTCGTTCCGAACAGCACCCCTTCACCATTTCCTCATCTCCAACAAGCGCGCGAGGTCTGACGTCGACGATCAAAGAGTCCGGTAACTTCACGCAAACCATCGGTCAGACGCAGCCGGGCGATAAGGCGCTTATCGAAGGACCCTTCGGACGTTTCAGCCTTGTTAACTATCCTGCTCAAGCCTTTCTCTTCATTGCCGGTGGCGTCGGTATCACACCTATCATAAGCATGCTGCGCTACCTCTGTGATACGAACGACACCCGGCCTGCCGTGCTTATCTATGGGAACAAAACGGAGAATGATATTTTGTTCAAGAATGAGCTGTCAGACATGTCTGGACACGTCAAGGTCGTCCACATTCTCTCATCCCCGGAGGCGGGATGGGAGGGGCCTAAAGGCTACATCGCAACCGACGTTATTCGAAGCGAAGCGAGTCCTCTACTTGAGAAAGCGGATGTGTTTCTGTGCGGACCGCCCGTCATGATGAAGAAAGTGCTTCAATCCCTGAAACAACTGGATGTTCCAGGTGTGCGGACCCACTACGAACGGTTCACGATTTGAGCCAATACAAGCAAAGTCAAGGCTAGATAGACAATGAAAGTCTCATAAAAATGCAAGGGATAGCTTCGGAATAACTCTGTGAATGCACTCGGGGCTGAGATAAAAAAAGTAAATTGAAAGGTTGAGCCGCATGGACACCTGCAAGAGAATATTGACACTGATCAACCCGCAATCCGGTTCAAGTGACAGCGTCGCGAAAGCGATCGCTGGCATTCGCGAGGCTTGGGAAGCACCGGACGTGGATCTCAAATTCCAATTTACCACGAGTCACGAAGACGGCCACGGCAAGGCCACAGCGGCCGTTGATGCTGGGGTTGATACGGTTATTGCAGTTGGGGGAGACGGGACGATCAATGCCATCGGAACAGCCCTGATCGGCAGGACGGCAAGACTCTGCGTAATTCCCACAGGAAGCGGCAATGGCTTTGCCCGTCATTTTGACATTCCCCTTGACACTCATGACGCTGCTCTGCAGCTCCGGCAAGGCCGTGTGCTGCGCATTGATGTCGGACGAGTTAACAATACCCCCTTTTTGGTGACGATGAGTTGCGCTTGGGAAGTAGACATCGCGAAGCACTTCGAGGCCATGCCGATGCGAGGGATTCTCCCGTACGTCCTCTCCGCTGTCTATGGTGTCTTCACCTACAGCCCACAACCCTTTCGGTTGACGATAGATGACGAACCGCCCATTCTGATCGAGCACCCCATGTTGTGTACGGTGGCGAATCTCACGCAATATGGCAGTGGTGTCAAAATTGCGCCATCAGCCCAGCCGGACGATGGCCTGCTCGAGTTGGTCGTCATGGAGCGAGGCGGGTTAACCACATTGCTAAATCAATTACCCAGTCTGCTGCTTGAAGACCCTGAGGTGATTCCCGCCTTTACTACGCAGCCGTTTCGCTCGCTTCGTATCGAACGTGAAGAGCCCTCAGCCATTCAAATCGACGGAGAATTAAAGGAAGCAGAGGCTGTGCTGTCTATCGATATTATACCGAGTGCCTTGAACGTGATGGTGCCACAAACCAAGCATGCCTCGACCAAGCAGGTTGAGTAAGATTGCACTTTTTACCGTCACAAAACATCAGAAGGAGAAACTACAACATGCTATTGAAAA
>JBBQIY010000081.1:0-7752 GCA_038325415.1 Kiritimatiellia bacterium | reverse complement strand
CGTTATGCACAGTTGCAAACTTCTTCCGTGGTGTCACGAGAACAGAGACATGAATTATTTCGCCTAAATTGGCGTAAGTGCTTGATTTCCAACTTCTGACTCCTGACTTCTGACTTCTGACTCCTGTGGGCGTCAAACTATGTTGACGCCCACCCGCGCCGCTTAGGTGCACCCAAGCAGCTTGATCCGACCGATACGACCGATCCGTCTGATCTGACCGCTCTTCCCGATCTCAGCGAAGCACCCTCTCCCTACACCAGATCGCATGCCTCAGGTGGCATCCAATGCGCATCTTGTCCCTCCCACTTGACATTGCACCCAATCGGGTTCGTCAGCGGCGTGCTCACGGGCTGTCCGCTCAAAAGCTCACGCAAAGCGCGACTCAGATCGTTAACCGTCATTTTCGACGTGTCGCGAGGATTATCAACCCCGCGGCCGGTGTAAACAAGTTTCCGGTCCGAGTCGAACACATAGAAATGCGGCGTTCGCAACGCTCCGTAGGCTCGTGCCACCTGCTGCGATTTATCACGTGCGTAAATCCAGAGGAACTGCTGTTCGTTCATCCGTTCAACCATGTGCTTGAAATCGTCATTAGGATGCGTTACTTCGCTGTTGGAGTTGATACCCAAAAAGACGACCCCCTTGTCTCTAAATTGCTCTGCTGTCGTGCGGGTCACTTCATCTGAGCCGATCACGTAGGGACAGTGATTACAGGTAAAGAAGATTACCAGCACCTTCGCTTTTTCAAAATCCGTCAACCGGTAGGATAGCCCATCTGTCGCCGGCAAAATGAAGTCCGGTGCTTTGTCTCCGATTTTTAATGTAAATTCCATCATAATTTTCCTTTCGCATATCAATTATGGGATGTTGACCCACTTCTGCCATGCCGGGCAGCGATCATTGGCGGACATTTTGCGATTCTGATTTGCCAAACAGGGGGTCTGTCCAGCGTCGGCATAGACATAGTAAGGTCTATAAGCCTGCATACCGAACCGCCGTGCGCCTTGGTAGAAGTTACACGTCGCGCATTTCTTGTCTGTAACGCGAAAAGTACCGTATGCTGGCATGATGGATCTCCCTCTTCAGCCAAGTGACAGAGCCGTCCCGGCTCTGTTCATTCAGCGGCGAGACGCCGCTGCCACTCAAGCTAACAATATCCAGCAAAGTAATCCCTATTCTGCAATCGCAACAGGCGCAGTGGGGAGGTCGGCTGAGGCTTCGAGGACCACAGGCGCGGAGCCTTCAGCAGACCTTTTCTCGCCATTGAGGTTACCAACAGCAATCAGGGTAAACACCATCACGAAGATCGCGACGGTTTCAATGATACCGAGAGCCGAGAGGTTGTTGGTGAGGCCGGTACCGGTCTCCGCTTGGGAATCGGCAGCAGCAGCACCAGCGAGACCCTGAAGATAAGCCGAAAAGCCAATCGCCATGCCCGCGAACGAGCCGAGAATGAGAATCGCCAAACCAGCACCGGGAACTGGAACGGTGTCAGGATTTTTCACGACACCAATCATGACGAACATCAAAATCATCCCGTAAAGCGTCTGGGTGATCGGCGCACCGACGTAGGAGAGAAGAATGAAAGGAGCTTGCTTGCCTTGTGCATAACATTTCTTCCAGGCTCCGATTGCTGAGGCGGCGGCGCGGCCCGTTCCAAAGGCAGAACCTGCGGCGCTGAGACCGAGTGTGACGACTGCTCCGGCGATTCCAAGTGCGATTTCGTTTTCCATTGTTTTTTTCCTTGTTCCCTGTGGTGGCCTTCTTGGCCGCAACAGATTTTTTGTTAAAGATTGTGGTCTAAGATTGTGGATCAGTCGTAGCGGACACGTCACGAACCGACGCTTTAAAGGGTTTGAAAGGGTATCCGCTCCACGTAACACCCTTGGCGCCAGAAAACTCCAGCGTATTGAGACGAACGGCGTGAACGAGGATGCTCAGACCGCCCATGACGAAATTTAAACCGTGACCGAGCACAAGAATGAGGACCATCGCCGGCACTTTAAAGTACATCGGCAGATCGAGGTCAAGGGCCATCATGTTGAAGTTCTCGGCAACCTTGACGGAAGCGAGACCGACGGCAAAGAGACGAACGTATGAGATGATGTCGCCCATGCAGCTTACAATCGTGAGCGGTAGCATGCCGATATTGACACCATTCTCCTTGAGCTCTGAAACGTCAAGCATGAACAAGACGATCAGGAGAATCGAAACGATTAGCAAATACGTTCCCCACGCTGGGAACGTGAACCCTGCCACCACGATGCCACAAATGATCATGTACATGCTCCAGATAACGCCGAGCCACCCGATCTCAGCAAGGAACTTCTTGGAGGGAAACAAAATGGCTGCGTTCCAGAAACGCGCAACACTCAAATGCAGGGCACCTAAGGTAAAACAAAGCTGCATGATGTGGTTCTGGTCGTTGAGGAACGCGATCGACTTGAACTGCAGAAAAGCCGGTATTGCCGTCTTCGCCATGCCAAAGTAGGTTCCGCTCAACACCCCATAGGCGATGGTGCAACCACCAAAGACATAGAAGAGCGTCAGCAGTGATCGTGTCATCTCGGACAGCTTGCCCTTCGCCTTCGCTTTCGCCTTGTACTGGCCGAGAGCCGTAAGAAGCACGATAATGGCCCCGTACCCAGCATCGCCAATGAGCATCGCGAAGAAAATGGAGAAGAAGACGAAGAACGGTATACTCACGTCCGACTCGTTATACCCCGGCGTGATACCCAGCGCGCGGAATAGCGCAACAACAGGGCGGAACAGACGCGGCGGTTCGAGCAGCGTTGGGACGCTCTCGCCTACCTCAGGCTCTCGCAGGGCAACGCCCCATCCGCTGGTTTTTGCGGTAGCGATGACATCGTCACTGCGGCGAGCATCGATGAATCCCTCAATATGGGAAACCACACCGGCGGTCGGCATATTCTCAAATACGGCCACATACTCGCCGACTTCGCTCCGACGTTCCATTTCAGCCTTGATGCCACCGAGATCCTTCTCGTAGGCAGCCAACTTGGTTGCAAAACTCTTCAGCTTCTCAAGAAGCAAATTGCGTTTCTTTTCGAGAACGGAAAGCCGGATCCTTGGCAACGGAACTGCGGTCAGCCCTTCGGGTAGCTCGACTCCAATCACCACGCCATAGACGCCATTTTTGTCGGTTCCTAACACATCGAGAATTCCGTTTTCGACCGCAGGAACATCGTCCGACAACTGTGCCTTGAATAGCGTAACAGGAATACCAGACTCGGCGAGTTGCGTTGCGTCAATCGGATCAAAATCGCCCCACGGCCTGTAGCGCGTAATGTCTTGGGCAAGATCCCTGATTTCTTCTTTCGTAACCAGATAGCGATCAGCAAGCGTGTTGATCTCTCGCACCATCGGATTCTCGCCATGGCGCATGGATGCTGACGCTTTCAGTGTCAAATGCATCCAAGGGTTTGATGATGCCACGTCAATGACCGCGATGGCACGTTGCACCTCTTCAACTCCGGCCTTGGCGGAAAGGATGCTTTCCGTGTCGACAACGGTCGTGACGACGTGCATCACACCGAGTTCGGCGAGTTTGGCGAGGGCCTGCTTCTTCTCCGTTTCGAGGCAGAGCAGCGTCAGATGGCGCATCGGTACGATCATGCTACGGCCTCCTCGCTGGATTCTTCTGACCCATCACTCTTATCACGACTCTTGGCGATCTTACCTCGCGCTACAGCGGAAGTCTGCTCGTCACCGAGCATAATACCAATGATGCGGATATTTTCTTTGCACTCGGGAATCTTAACCTTTTCAAAAAGGTTAACGCGCTGGGAGGTCGTTCGTAGTTCCTGCTCAATCATCACGATTTGTTGCTTCAAAATTTCACCACGCGCATTGAGCTCCATCAGTTTCCCGGCAGCTTCGGCTGCATCATCAATCCATGCAGGAGTCGAAAAGAGGTCGGTCTCTGGTCGATGCGTTTCAATACCTTCGAAAACGGGAATGGTTACACCGGCAATGTTGCCATGAGACACCTTGATGCGATCAAGCACAATAGGAATCGCGACGGTTTCATCCGCAAGCAGACCAATCCAGGACGAAAAACCACTCAGTAGCTCGACTTTCTTCTCCTCGACTTCTTCAGCCTTAGCGCGCATACCGGCCACTTCGATCTGGAGTTGTTGCTTTTTAAGCTGAAGCATCGGCAGAAAGCGCTGAAAACGCGATAACGCGTCTTTCTGCGATTTCAACTCCGTTTTTGTAAGCTTAACCTTGGCCATTATTGCCTCTACCTCGAAACGATCGGATGAAAATTATTTGACCTTTTTCGGCCAGAACTTATTGATGAATTCCGTGCGGATTCCCGTCTCCACGGATTCAAAGCAGTCGGCGAGGATTTCCCAGCCGAGGTCGAGTGCCTTTTCGAGCGGGAGATTGACCTTAATGTCCATCATCTCCTTCGAGAAACGCTCGCCGTACTTCAACAACTTGCCATCCCATTCGCTCATGCGGAAGCCCATGGACTGCTTTTCGAGCGTCGATCGATACTGGGCGAAAAGCTGAATCATCGTGTCCATGATCGTCCGGTGGTCTTCGCGGGTGGCCTTGTTGACGTTTTGCTTGAGCCGGGAAAGGGATCCGAAGGGCTCGATATGGCCATCGCGAAGATAGAACTGCCCCTCGGTGATGTAGCCCGTATTGTCCGGCACGGGGTGGGTAACGTCATCACCCGGCATCGTGGTCACCGCGAGGATCGTGATGGAACCGGCACCTTCAAAATCGACCGCCTTCTCATAGCGTGCGGCAAGCTGCGAATAGAGATCACCGGGATAACCGCGGTTTGATGGAATCTGTTCCATGGTAATCGCAATTTCCTTGAGCGCATCGGCGAAGGAGGTCATGTCGGAGAGCAGCACCAGCACCTTCTTGCCGCTGATCGCGAACTTCTCCGCAACGGCCAACGCGAGATCCGGAACGAGTAAACATTCGACGACAGGGTCGGCGGCCGTGTGAACAAACATCACCGTGCGCGAAAGAGCACCGCTCTTGTCGAGGGTATTTTTGAAGAAAAGATAGTCGTCGTATTTGAGCCCCATGCCACCGAGGACGATGACATCCACTTCAGCTTGGAGCGCGATGCGCGCCAGCAAATCATTGTAGGGTTCGCCAGCCTTAGCGAACACGGGCAACTTCTGGGATTCGACGAGCGTGTTGAAGACGTCGATCATCGGAATGCCGGTACGAACCATGTTGCGCGGAATGATGCGCTTGGCCGGATTGACGGAAGGGCCGCCGATAGAAATCATGTTTTCGGTAAGCGCTGGCGCATTGTCGCGCGGATTCCCGCCGCCGTCAAAGATGCGTCCCAACAGGTTTTCGGAGAACGAAACCTGCATCGGATGACCGAGGAATCGTACACGGGCGTCGGTCGCGATGCCACGCGCACCGGCGAAGACTTGGAGGGAAACGCTCTCGCCGTCGATCTTGATCACCTGCGCGAGAGACGTCTTACCCCGGGAGGAAACCTCCGCGAGTTCATGATATTTGACGCCCTGCGCTCTGAGATTAATTACGCTGCCGGAACTGTTGTCGATGCGATGGTAGACTTTGTTCATTTGAAGCCCGTTCATGGCTACCCACGGCACAGCCGATCGGTACCCCGTTAAAAAATGATTGGATAAAATTTTAACATCTTACGTCCCGATTCACAAGCTTCCATTTCAGGCGTTCAGGACTTCATGCAACTTCGCGCTCAAGCTCTTCATGGAAAATGGCTTTTGAATGAAATTGACACCGCCTTCAAGAATACCATGGCGGGCGATCACCTGAGCTGTATAGCCCGACATGAACAGAATTTTTATTCCCGGATAAAGCGAGGAAATCCGCTCGGCAAGATCCCGCCCTGTCATTTCGGGCATGACCAAATCGGTGAGTAATAAATGAATTTTTCCGTTATGCACCTCTGACAACCGCAACGCTTCGATAGGGCTTGATGTGCAGAACACCTCATAGCCCAAGCTGATCAGCATGCGCTGCGTAATACCCAGCAGAACGATTTCATCCTCGACCAACAAAAGCGTTTCACCATGACCTACGATTACACTTGAGGCACATGCTTCCGTGGGTTCGTTGCCGTGCGTCGTATCGCGTGGGATATAAATACTAAAGGTCGCCCCTTTGCCCGGTTCGCTAGCGACGTTAATAAACCCACCGTTCTGCTTCACGATGCCGTACACCGTCGCCAACCCGAGCCCAGTCCCCTTTCCAATTTCCTTCGTAGTGAAAAACGGTTCAAATAAATGTGTCAGAATCTCCGAATCGATGCCGCACCCCGTATCGCTTACGGAAATGACGACGTAATCTCCCAGAATAAATCCAGCATGATCGAGAATAGAGTCCTCCGTGCAGGAAATATTGTGTGTCTCGATCGTAATTCTACCGACACTAACAATGGCGTCCCGCGCATTAACGCACAAATTTGCGAGAATCTGATCAACCTGCGTGGTGTCCATTTTAACGTTCCAAAGTTCAGACGAGGGCTGGAAGACAAAATCAATTCCTTCCCCGGCAAGACGCTTCAGCATGGTCATCAAACCCTCGATCGCCAGATTCAAGTTGAGAATTTTGGGGGCGATGGGCTGTTTGCGTGCAAAGGCCAGAAGCTGCTTCGTGAGGGCTGCTGAACGTTGAGCGGCCTTGTGAATATCTTGCAGATCCTCATGCAACGGCTCAGCGGGTGATACGCGGTCTAACGCCATCTCAGCCGTTCCCAGAATGATCTGGAGCATATTATTGAAATCGTGCGCCACGCCGCCAGCAAGACGCCCCACGGATTCCATTTTCTGCGCTTCGAGCAACTTTTCTTCATTCGCGCGAAGTTCAGCCGTTCGCTGTTCAACAAGATGTTCAAGCTTGATGCGCCTGTTGGATACCATCCCGACAATCACACTAACCAATATCGTGATCAAGAGACCCACGAGTGCAGCCGAAAGCCCAGCCCTTAAGGGATGAGCCGTCATCCAATCCTCATCGGGATAAAACGTGATCACGTACGCCTTGCCAAAACGAAAAATAGGCAGACTCAGTCGGAGCCCTCTGGGTTCCCAATGCCATTCCGAACCGTCCGCTGCAAAGGTTGCCGACATAAAAAGCGGCGGTTCATCCGTACGTAACTCAAAAAGTGAAACTTTCAGTCCAAGGTTCTGGCTAATGGGAGACTTCACCCGACCCAGCAATTTATCAAGCCGTACGGCAAAGGCAATAAAACCTTTCTGAACAGGAGCTTCAACAGGCTCAACAACATAAATCCCAAGCGGGGCATCTGAAATTTCCAAGATTGGAATCGGCGATGTTGCGCTAGGCTGACCTGTGCGTAGCACCTCATCGATTGTCTCACGGATAACCGGCTCAGAATAAAGATCGTGTCCCAGAGTGCCTCGATCACGAGAACGGGACTCGAGATAAAGCGTAGGATAATAGAAAGGGCGAGGTGAAACTGGTTTGCGTTCTCCTTGGGCATCACGCTCCCAAATTGAGAAATCGGATAGGTCTGAGCCGTGAACATCTTGAAGGAACGCAGCACCTTCCGCCTCCAGAACGACAGGAAGCCAAAAAATAACATCGGCAACGCTTTCTGAAATGAGGTGATTAAAAAAAGTCCGAAATTCTTGTCGATTGACATCCTGACTTGATTCATAAAGAAGGACAAGCTGATCCAATTGATTTTGAAGGCCGTAAAACTCCTGAACACCGTCTGCAACATAAGCCCGCACGAGT
>JBBQIY010000080.1:0-7840 GCA_038325415.1 Kiritimatiellia bacterium | reverse complement strand
GTTAGGGAGAAAGTAATTGCTAATATACCGTCGATATGTTATCTTTATATCAGACAAATAAATGGAGGATTCTGTATGAAGAAATCGACTCTGGAGCAAAACGATATCAGCACGGATATGGTTAAGCTTGTGCAACGATTGGTGGATAGGATTCCTTGGCCTGCTTGCCGAATGGGGATGGCCGATGCGACTAATTCGCTACTGGCTGGAAAGCCGCGTGTTGCGGAAGACGTGTTTGGATGGGGAAGGTCGGTCGTCGCATTGGGCATAAGCGAGCTGAAGACGGGCATGACATGTGTAAACGATCTCTCGAAACGGAAAAAGCCAACGACGGAGGAAAAATATCCGCACCTGCTGGTGGAGATACGAAAGATAGCGGATTCGGCGAGCCAAGCGCAAGCGAGTTTGCGCACACCATTCTCCTACATGAAGATGACCGCAGCAGCCATACGTTCTGCGCTGCTGGAGCAAGGTTGGCCGGAGGAACAAATCCCCACCGTGCGTACAATTTCCAACATTTTGAACCGCCAGGATTATCGGCTTCGGCGCGTAGTCAAGACACAAGTTCAAAAAAAAACTCAAACACCGACGCCATCTTCGAGAATGTGAAGCTGAACAACGCGCAGGCGGATGCGGATCCGGAAACGGTTCGGATCAGCGTGGATACCAAGGCAACCATCAACATTGGCCCTTATTCGCGTGGTGGCCTTTCACGCGGACCCCAAGCGGTCAAGGCGGCGGACCATGACATGATGCTCAAGGACAAGCTGGTGCCGGGTGGGATACTTGAAACCGACAACGGCAAGGCGTTCCTATTTTTTACACGCAGCAACAAAACCAGCGATTTCATGGCCGATGGAATCGATATCTGGTGGAAGGCTAGCCCAGAACGATTGAACACAGTAAAACGCATCGTAATCAACATGGATAACGGCCCAGAGTGCAGCGGTCACAGAAGTCAATTTTTACAACGCATGGTTGATTTTTCTGATCGCGAACAGGTGGAAGTCCGCTTGATCTACTATCCGCCATACCACAGCAAATACAATGCTATCGAGCGCTATTGGGGTGGGTTAGAACGATCGTGGAATGGGTATCTTCTTGATAGCGTGGAAACAGTGTTGAAGCGAGCCTCCAGTTTTCTATGGAGAAAGGTGCAGCCAACGGTGACCATTATGACGGAGATCTATGAAAAGGGTATCAAGTTAAATGCCAAACGAAAGAGAGAACTCGAAAGCCGTCTTAAGCGCTCGGAACAGCTTCCTTGGTGGGACATTACAATCCGACCTAAAACGGTATATTTCTAAGTGCGCTCTCCCTTAGGGGACAAGTTGGAATGGCGCAAACTTAAGTGCCGTTCCGATCTTAATCGTAATCCGTTCCATCCGAGAGATTAAGATTACGAGTACGAGTACGATTAGGAACACCGCTGACGCCATTGGGGACAAGGTGCGGAATACAACGATGACCCGTGGGAATCGTGTCCAGACGCTACTTTGCCAGTTCCAGAGCAGGGAGGATTTCGTTCTTGAATCGTTCGTCGAGATGATAGAGCGCGATGCCTTTTAACTTGAATGGGGCGGCGGCATTCATCTGATTGATCACGTCAATCGCATTGAGATTCGCCTCAAACGACGTCACGCCGATTCCACAGACGATCTTCGTGCTCTCGGCGGCACCGATCTGGCGCTCAAGCATTTTTTTTAAGCTAGTCGCATCGGGCGTATAATTCATTGGAACCACATAATCGACAAGGCTGTTTTTAATCCAGGAATGCCAGTCTTGTCCCACCCCGTTTGTATTGCCGAAGCTGTAAACAGCAACGGAAACAAGCGTCTTCGGTTTACGCGTTTTGATGAGCGAACCGACCTGCTTCACCACGAGGGTGATGTGTTCGGCTCGCCACTCGTTATACTTGGCCTTGAGTTTTCCGCCTGCTCTAACGTCGGTCGGCCACGATGCAACTTTGGACCCCAACCAGCGTTCAAAGTTTTTTTTGTCCGCAGATCCCATTGCGGACTCTTCTATTGGATATCGCATATAGTCGAAATGTATACCATCCACGCCGGTGTTCTCGGCGAGCCACAAGGCGATCCGTGTAATTTCCCGTACATTGCGTGGATCCGTTGGATCTATCCATTCCACAGGCGCGCCCTTGGCATTAACGAGTCCGCGGCCATCCGCCATGAAGGTGCGTTTTGTCTCAGTCGGCATACTCTCGATAGTTAACGCTGGAATCCAGGCATGAATGCGAATGCCGTATTGGTGGCAAGCCTTGACGGCATCGGAAAGTTGATCGCCGTATTTTTTTTTCATGAAGGATTCTGCCAAACCCGGAACCTGAGTATTCGAACACCCGGGCGAGGCGGTCATTAAATAGAGATCTGTGACCCCAGCCTTTTTCAGAACCGTTGCGGTGCTCACCCAATCGCCGGGAAAGAGTCCGGTGCCGTTGCGATCCCAGACGGCAAGGATTCCTGTACGCAGTGCCGTTTTGTTTGCGGCGGCGTAGGCGCGTTCCACCACGTGGCGCAGACTCCAGAGTCTTGTCATGGAAGCTCCGAATAATCCCCGTGAAAAATCTGCTTCTTTGCTTGCGACGAGGTACGACAGCGAGGCGATTTGATCTTCAAGAGCAGGGCGCTTTTCTGCCCTCACGCTGGCACGTAATTTAGTTTTTGCCGCTTCGAAGGATTCCGCGTCTAGGGGTTGCCACATCTCCGCATCAAGACGTTTGGCAGCAAGCCGCCAAACCTCAGGAAAGCCATCGGCACTCAGAGCTGCCAGAAAGCGTCCTTGACTCTCCGTATCGCCATCGTCCATGAGCACACGCGTGAGCCAGTATCCTCGTGGCGTTTTGAGTAACGCGATGGGTCCCTTCTTCCCATTTTCATCTACCCAGAGTGCCGCAATTTTGGAACTCTTGGCCACAGGAACCGTCTCGATAATTTGGGTTGCTCGATTTTTCAGGAATTCAGGCGCGTTGAGAGGACGTGCGTCAGCGAATTGAAAACCAACCCATACAGTTGGATTGGCGGTAACAATCGTCGGTTTGGAAAGTCCCATCATCGCCGCCAGCTCTTTGGAAGATGAGCTGTGGACAATGATTTTCCCACCCGAATCGCAGAAGCGCTTGATGCGGGTTCGCTGCGCTTCTGAAGGAAGATCCATGAACACCAGATGCGCGACCCGACAGGGCGACGCGAGAGCCGCCGTCAAGTCTTTATCCGAAAAAAGCTTGGCCGTCACGCCAACGCTTTCGAGTGCGCGCAGAACGCCTCGCGCCCGGCTATGGGTGAAGGTAAGTTCACTCGGTGAGGTTAGCGAGGTTTCGCCATGCACCACGGAAATGATTCTGGGCTTTTCGGCCGACACGGCAAAATGGGACGTCAGTGCAACGATAAGGGAAATAAAAAGTCGATTCATGTTGGGTGCTTTATCGAAAACGGTGAGAGCTGGAAGACGGTTTTATGTTTTAGTGGCTAGGCTTTAGCTCGGTAGGGAGAGCTTTGCGCGGGAAGCCGAAGGGAATTCGCTAACACCTAAGGCCTGGCTATGGATTAAGTTTTATCCGCAGATTACGCAGATTAACGCAGATGTGGGTGGAAAGGAAAGCTTTGCTGGAATGGAATCGAAGATGAGGATGAGGACGAGGACGAGGGCGATCGAGTAAGCGGGTCTGCGTCAGTGTGGGAGTTCGTCAAGGACCACGGCGGCGACGCGAGCGGTGGCACCAGGGGCACCGACCAACGTGTTGACAGCTCGCATGTCGGCGAGCATGGTGGCACGATAGTTGGCATTACAGATAAGTTTCTCAAGTTCTTGAGCAAGAGCCTCGGGCGTGAGCGCGTCCTGCAACAGTTCTCGACAGACTTCCTTTTTCGCCAAAATGTTGACGAGGCCAATGTGCGAGACACCCGTTACGACTCGGCGCATGATGGCGCCGGAGAGGGCACTGACGCGGTAGACGATAACGAAAGGGCAGAGCAACATACACCCTTCGAGTGTGGAGGTGCCCGATTTGATGACCGCCGCTTCCGCTTGATGCAGGACGTGGCGTGATTGTCCGTCTACAACGGCAACTTGCTTCGGCTTGTCTTTAATTTTCGCGAGAAGGGCGAGCACGGTTTCGTGTGCGGCAGGCGTGGGAACTGGGATGAGGAACGTACAGTCACCGATACGCTTTTCGAGAATAGCGGCTGCCTGCATTTCATCGGGAAGAAGCCGCATGATTTCATTTTTGCGGCTGCCAGGAAAGATGGCGATGCGATGCCCTTCACCCCAGGGGAGGAGAGGTGCTGGTTCTGCAAGCGTTGCGGCGATTTGATCGGCGAGAGGATGCCCTTCGAAGGTAACGTTCAAGCCTGTGCCATCGAAGAGCTCGGGTTCAAAGGGGAAGAGGGTGAGGAGGCGGTCGAGAATACGTGCAATCTTCGGGATGCGGTTCTTGTGCCAAGCCCAGACTTGTGGGCAGATATAATGCACGGTTCTTATGCTACGCTTGTGCGCTTGCTCGGCGATGCGTAGGTTGAAGCCCGGGTAGTCGATGGTGAGCAGCAGGTCAGGACGGCGAGTGTCAAGGAGCCCGGTAATACGTCGAATGAGTGCTGAGAAAAAGCGGTAGCGTTTCAGGACTTCCCAGAAGCCCATAACGCCGGTTTCGGATGCATGGGCGAAAAGCTCGACGCCTTCTGCCTTCATCAGGTCTCCGCCGATGCCGTAGAACTCAAGAGGAGTCTTGCATGCCGCCCGCATTTCGCGGATGATCGCCGCGCCATACATGTCGCCACTGATTTCGCCTGCGCAGATGAGAATGCGAATTGGTTTTTGTTGTGTCATAGTTTAGGGTTTGAAGAAGAGTCGAATCCCCAGACTCATTTGGCATCATATATTTTGTTTTGCTTAGAAATCAAGACTTGAGGACGTGCGGGATTATTTAGGTTTGTTTTCCTGTTTTTTGTTCTCTTAGGCGCTGTATCTTTTTCAATAATCATTAGATTCCCGCACGTATCCGTATTGAACTTGATCGGTATTCCGATTTCAGTTGAAAGCACTTGATGAAACCTCTGCCCAATTATTTCCGCCAGCTTCACGGGAACCGCGTTGCCGATTTGTCTCATGGCCTCACCCCAAGGGCCGACGATTTTGTAGTCTCGAGGAAATGTCTGAATGGTTTTTGCTTCATGTATGGTTAGGTATCGAACACGACCGTCTTCATAGAGGATCATATTTTCCCCGCCGGGGACTCCGTGCGCTCCTGCTTTAATGGTTTTACTAGGTTTCCCTATTGGGCTTCCTGTGTGTCCAGAATATTGCCTTGCCCCTGCAATGTAAATGTGATCTGAAATGGGGTTGCGCAAATCTTGCGGATCGGAAATACCCTGAAGGGCATCGTTGATTGTTTTCCATTCGTTTTTATTGCAGGTTGGCTGGGGCCATGTCCAGACGGCAGGAATGTCAGATCGGATTCCTATGATGAAAACACGTTCCCTGACTTGGGGGACGCCATAGTCTGCGGCATTGAGAAGTTTAAACTGGACGCGGTACTTTAGATCTTCATAGTTCTGGAAAGTGATGCTCTGGAGTCTTGCTAAATGTGAACTCCATGCCTCTTGAGGTAACTTATGGAAATTCGGGTAAGTTAAGCGTAAAAGAATGTACTCGAAGTATTCTGAAAAACTTTTCCGCAAAAGGCCCTTGACGTTTTCGAAGACAAAACCTTTAGGACTTAATTCGGATATGGCTCGTGCGGCTTCAGGAAATAAATCACGGTGGTCTTCGTGTGCTTTTGCAAGACCTCCCAATGAAAACGGTTGGCAAGGTGGCCCGCCAGCGATGGCATCAACTTTGCCGATGGTAGTGAAATCGAAGGAACGAATATCGGTTTCATGTACGATTTTAGGATTGAAATTTTGGCGTAGGCTTTCGCACGCTAAGTGATTGATTTCTACAAAAGCTAAGTGGGCAAAACCAGCTTTCTCCATGCCTTTAGCAAGTCCCCCGCAACCCGTGAACAATTCCATCATCTGCATCGCAACCCCGCCATATAGTCGTTAATCCTACGCTTTAGGGCTGTGGAGTCAGGAGCATCGCCAGTCATCTGTTTTGCCCAGATTCGCCCCGGATGTAACACATCCCATTGCGTAATACGCCCCGTCATTCTTTTCCCCCCAGGATGATGATTCCCGAAGCCATCAATAACGCTGTTCCAAAGCGGGTTGTGCTCGGCGATAATTGCAGATTCGACAGAAGAAATCATATTAATAGATTCTCCCCTCAAATATTACAAAACGGCATGCAAAGTCAGAAACAGGGAGAGTCTTTCCGTTTGATATGCTTTTGGCATGCTCTGAAAGACGGCTGAATAGCTTTGAACCTGAATTCTCCTTGTCTTTGTCTAATATTCTGCTTTGTCGCCATCCTTTTGGAAGAGCAGAGCCAACATAGATTGGAACTGAATAAGACAGTCTGTTGATTTCATTTCCAAATTTGCTGTAGATGCCTGTTCTAGCAATGCAATATATTGCGTATATCCCTGCGCCTGTGAATTTCTCAGGAGGTGGTAAGCTGAAGACTGGGGTTCCATGGAAAAACCGGACGGCATCCTTAAGCATCTCAGAGAACTCCTCGTTTTTATAAACATGCTCTTCGCGTTTGAATAGATGTTCTGAAATAGGCATTTGAGTTTCCTCTGTTTTAATGGGGGGTGGGTTTGTTGCGGTGTCTCTGGCTTGTTAGTAAGTTAGAGAGTAGGAGCAGGCAATAGGGCGGTTTTAACGGCCACGAGGGCAATGCCGGCGCGGTTTGCGGCTTCGACGACCTGCGGGAGGTTGAGCATGATGGTGCGGCCGGCTTGGACGCTGAGCGCTGAGATGCCGGCGGCCTTCATGACGCGGACTGTTTTGGTGCCGATGACGGGAATGTCGAAGCGCATGTCATGTCCGTTCTTGGCCACTTTGACGACCACAGCCCCGCAGCGCACGATGTGGCCGCCACGCTTGATCGTGACATTCGTGCCATCGAAACCTTCCACGGCGAGAACGACACCGTCCTTGACGACGATGGTCTGGCCGATGTCGAGATTACAAATTTCCATTGCGATGTGGTTGCCGTATTCGAGATCAGCCTTTTCGCGTTCGTCCGGTGCTCTTGTGGTCAGCACGCCCTCCGTTGGGATATGATTCTTCATGAAGAGGGAGGACGGTAGCACGTCAACACCGAGGGTTTCGATCCTCTCGACGAGAAGCTGAAACATCGTATGGGCATTACGCACTTTTAGGGTCGCCAGTTCACTCAGCATGCTTTTGTCGAGACGCGAACGGAACAGGCAAACGGGATTAATTTGGCCTGCCAAGACGACTTTTTTACAATTCGATTCGGCAATAGATTTCCGAACAAGATCGAGATTCCCGAATGGAATCATTTTAAAATCATCGGCAGCTCGGCATGTGGATCTGAGGGTGGAACCCTTGAAGCCAAGAATGGAAACCCGCTTCACGCCAGCGGCGTGTGCGCCCTCAGCGACGAGGCGAGGAAAATCGCCCCAGCCGGCAATAATGAGAAGGGACTCAGGTGTTTTCGGTGCGTGTGTTTCAGGCATGGTGATCGTCATCCAATGGGTGGGTGCTTTCCTAATCCCAGTGCGACATAATACAATATTACGCCATAGTGTACCAGCGTTCCTCCGAGAACAAAGAGATGCCAGACAGCGTGCATGTATTGAACGTGCTTCATGGCATAAAAAACAACGCCAAGCGAGTAGATGATGCCGCCAGCGGCGATCCACAGCACGGCTGTCTCGCCCATGGCCTTCCAGAGCGGATACACGGCCACGAGCACC
>JBBQIY010000079.1:0-7855 GCA_038325415.1 Kiritimatiellia bacterium | reverse complement strand
TTCTCCATCAGAAAATGTGCCTCCGTTTGGAAATCGAGATAATAAGATGACCTGTGAATATTACGTTTCTAAGTGTACTAGCTTTTTTTATCTTTTGCATCCAGTATTTGTGAGACCGCGTCGTCGGTTAGCGATTAGAGGGGCTTGGGCCATCATGGAAGATGATGGCCCGATGATCTGCCCACAGTCACAAGTGTTGGACGCCTTCCCATCTAAAATGCTAGTATTTCGAATCAGTACAAAACAGAATCAAACATGCAGGCACACTTACAACTTTATTTGGCGAGGAATTTATACATGTGGGAAATCATCACACAATACTATTGCATTGACTGGGCTGCGATGGTCCTGAATGCTCTCGCCATCTACCAGCTTGGGAAAAAGCGTAAAATCGGCTTTTCCCTTGGCGTCGTTGCCAACATCGCATGGATCGCCTTCGCTGTGCTTGCACACAGCGTGGCAACCGTGGTCGCGTGCAGCATCTTCGTTTTTTTGAACGCGAGGGGCTGGTGGAACTGGACCCGAGAGCAAGCACGAACCAAACCGACCGTAACGACCCAGTAAGCTGCGTTGAATACAACCCCTTTCAATAACATTTTATCCCCCTCGCTTGAATCAATTGTGGGGGCAAATAAAAAGAGGAGAGTGCAACACAGATGAACTTATCCCTTTACTAAACAAAGCACTCATGCTGCATCAAGCATTGCCTGAATATGGATATGCTTCGCAGCGTGCCCTACAGCGTCTTGCTGTTTATCAGGCAAAATCAAGAGCATTTGGTATGGTTACATTTATCAAAAACATGCGGAAACATCTAGGTTGTGAGGATCTGGGTGTTTACGAGGTGCCGGCCAGTTTTGTGCGTGATATCGGATTACCAGCATTTTCCCGCGTAAAATCACCCACCCGAGTTTAGCCTACGTCCACTCGCGTTCGATGTAACCTGAAACACTTCCCGCCTGATCTACGCTGCAACATTACCGTTCTCGCTCCCCGAGAATTTCTAGACATGACTGTGAAGAACCAAGCAAACTAATCATTCGAATGCTCTTCCTTCGCCAGCCTCCTCCTCTGTGCGCCCGTCGCGGATATGATAGATGCGCTTAAAGGTCGGAATGATTTTTTCATCGTGTGTCACGACGATGATGGCCGTTTCATAGTGGCGAGCCATTTGGTTGAGGATGCGGATCACGGTCAGCGCGCGCTCACTGTCGAGCGGGGCAGTGGGTTCGTCGGCAAGGATCACGGGTGGGCGATTGACAAGCGCCCGCGCGATGGACACACGTTGCTGCTCGCCGCCTGAAAGTTGCGACGGCATGGCATTGGCGCGATGAGCGACGTCCAACGCCTCTAGCAGTTCCACGGCTCGTTTCCGGGATTCGGCGTTGGATCGACCGGCCAGCATCGGCAGCAGCGCAACATTGTCAGTAACATTGAGAAAGGAGATCAAATAGGGTGCCTGGAACACGAACCCGATCTGGTCACGCCGCAATGCGCGCAGATCCTTGATCTTCCATCCGTTATCGTAGATCACTTTATCGCCAAGAATCATGCGCCCGGCGGTCGGCTCGATCACAGCCCCGAGGCACTTGAGAAGCGTGCTCTTGCCGGACCCTGAGGGGCCGATAAGTCCGACCACCTCGCCGGGCATCACCTGCATGTCGACGCCCTTCAGCGCGTCCACGGCGGTATCACCTTTGCCGTAGCGCTTGCTTAAACCTTCAATTTTGATGCCTGTTTTGTGCATGTTATCCACCAATCGCTTCCGCAGGATCCACCTTGAGTGCCGCATGAATGGCCAATAAACTTGCCAGAACGCACATCAACACAACGGCCATGAATCCGAGCGCCGAATCTCCCGGCAGGAGGAGGACGTATTTTGGAAATATTCCGGCCCAGTAGGTCGCCGCGATTTTTCCAACCACAAACCCGATAACCCCCAAAGCCACCGCCTGCTGCATGATCATTCCGGAGATCGTCCGATTTTTGGTTCCCAACAGCTTTAGCACGGCAATCTCACGGATCTTGCCCAAGGTCAACGTGTAGATGATGAAAGCAACAATCGCCGCGCTGACGATGGAGAGAATCACCAGAAACATGCCAATCTGTCGGGCCGACGTTGCAATCAGCTTGCCTATCAAGATTTTTTGCATCTCCGCGCGTGTGTAGACCTGAAGGCGTTTCCAGCGTCGAATGGGTTTGGCGACCTCGTCGGGAGCATACCCGGGCTTGATCTGCACGAGCACGGCGTTGACATAAGGGTTGGCGCTCTGCGAAGCGGTCACCGCGTCCAGTAAGTCAGGCACTCCAGGGCGATTAAAGGCGGGATTGGCGGCGGTTCGCCGTCGTTGCTGGAGAATAGCGTCGTTGTCCTTCAGAAACTGCGCTTCCTGCGCATCTTTCAAAGGGATGAAAATCATCGGGTCGCCGCCGGAGGACACCATGCGCCGGGTCAGTCCGACCACAGTATAAGCGTTGCGACGAATCCGGAGGCGATCCCCCAATTTGAATCCCGCGGTCACGTCCGCCACGGCTTCGTAGTGACTCCGGGTAATATGCCGTCCGTTCACGAGATAGCGGGGTTGCCCTGGCTCTCCGATACCGCCCAGACGGACGCCGACCACCATCGCGCGTACATCGCGCGCACCTTCGCGAACCTGCATCGTCAGATAGGTGATGTTGGCGGCACGGGCCACGCCGGGCATTCCGAGAATTCCACGATAGAGGTCGTCCTGCAGGCCGGAGGGTTCGGCGTAGGGACCCAGCGTGTCTTTCTGAACCACCCACAAATCGGCACCACTGTTGTCGAGCAATACCATCGCGTCGTCCACCATGCCGCGATACACCCCGGCCATCGTCAGCGTCACGCCGATCAGGAGCCCCAAGCCCACGCCGGTGAAGACAAATTTTCCCCAGGCATGTTGAATGTCGCGAGCGGCCAGACTGATCATGGTCTCCCTCCTGTCAGATGCTCCACGATCGTGATGCGATCCCGAGCCGTCAACGCCCGCCGACTGTACAAAACGACGCGGTCGCCGGACAAGAGCCCGTCGAGAATCTGGGTGCGACCGTCGAGGTCGCTTGCGCCCACTTTGACGGGGACAAAGCGCAGCTCACCATCTTCGACCAGCCAGACCCCGAGATGGCCGTTGACCCGAAGTACGCAGGCGTTAGGCAATGTCGGCCCCGCTGGCAGCGCAGACAACGCCACGGTGACCTCAACCAATTCACCGATGGGAGGAAATGGTTCCGGGATAACGCCAAATATCACTTTCGCGAGCGTTTCCTCCGTCACCGAATCGGCGAGCGGCTCTACGCGTAACACCCGCCCGGCAACATCACGACCTCCTTGTGAACGCAACACGATACGGCTTGATAGCCCGGTCTGTAATCCGGATGCGCTGAATTGGTCAAACCGCACGTTGACCCATAAACTCCTGAAATCAGCCACTTCGACGACAGATTGACCTGCGACCACGGTTGTGCCAGATTCCGCGTTGCGCGTCACGACCACCCCTTCTGTCGGCGCAATGAGGCGCAGATTGATGCGTTGCTTGATGAGCGCATCACGATCTGCGTTGAGGCGCGTCTGCTCATGGTGGGCCGCCTCCAGATTAGCGTGGGCGGTCGCAAGGCCGGCTTCGGCTATCTGCAGCTCCTGTCGCCGATCGTCAAACGTCTCCTCGCTCACCGTGCTCGACTGCAGCAATTGTTCGTAACGCTGCGCCTGTGTCCCGGCATACGTCTTGCGTGCCGTCGCATCCCGGACCTGAGCCTCGGCGGCCGCCACTTGGGCTTCCGCGCGCTTCAGGGCGGCACCCATCGCCGCCACTCGGTCGTCAAGATCCACGGGATCCATTTCGCCCAGCAATTGGCCTGCATGCACCGCGTCGCCCACATCTACGTCCACCCGCTTGACGCGGCCGGCGATCGTCGGGCCAATCCGGTAGGTATAACGGGCTTCGACCGTGCCGATGCCGAAGATCGAAGGCGTCACCTCGTGGTCCTCGACCGTAATCACGGTCACCGGAATCGGGGCCAGGGGTCCCGACCGCAGGGCCACATAAACAAATAAGATCAAGAGTGGACCGAGTACGCCGATCATCGCCAGCGTCCGACCGCGGATATATAAACGTTTCATAGTGTGATATTACTCCTGAACCAACGTTCCTGTGGCATGTTCCAAGGCCGACTGAGCCATCCGGCAACGCCTACAGACCACGCTTCATCATTGAGCGAAGCCGAATCGTCGCGCCAGCCATAATTCCCCTCCGCGTACACCTTGGGCCGATAAGCCGACTGTGCGCCTCGCACTTGATGCTGAGCACTTTCGATCAACCGTTCCATCGCCTTGATCTCCGGACGAGTCGCCAAAGCAAGTGTCATCAGTTTCGAGATATCGAGATCATTCGAACACGCGACGGCGTCCTCCTCAACAACGATATCGATCGGTTGCTCGGCGGGCAAGCCGAGCGCGACGTTGAGATTCCCGCGAGCCGTATCGATCTGCGCTGCGGCACGAATCAACTCCGACTGAGCATTATCGACTTCCACTCGCGCACGCAACACCTCCGCTTCTGTTGTATCGCCGGCGGCTTGACGATTCTTCGTATCGGAAAGATGCGACTCGGCATTCGCTAAACTCTTACGCGCCACGATTTCTAATTCAAGTGTAGCGGCAAGATTGTAAAATGCCTGATGAACATGGAATAGCACATTGTCGCGTGTGGCCGTGTTATCAGCGTCAGTAGCCGCTTCTTGAGCTTGCGCCGTATCAAGCGCTGCACGACGACTTCCTCCATCGTAAAGCGTGTAGTGTGCGAAACCTCCCGCGCTCCAATCATCGGTTGGCCCGATGGTCGAAGAAATGTTCGGCGCGGAAAAACCACTCGGCAGAAAGGCGTGGTTCTGCCAACGACTGACTCCGCCACGCACACCCAGCGTTGGATAAAAGGAAGCGCGCGCTTCGCCCACCGCTTCTCTTGATGCGGTGTGCTCCCAAGCCGATGCCTTAAGCAAAGGGCTTTGTGCCAATGCCATGCGACTGCATGCACTCAAGGTGAGACGATTGGTAGAAACGACAGGTGTCGCATCAGATGTGGTGGTATTCGTTTGTTCGGCAATGCTCACGCCACCGGCTATCAACCCGAGTAAGACGATACTCGCGCTGTTATTAAAGCTTTTTTGTAATCTGTTTTTTCTATTCATTGTTTTCTCCTCCAATATTGACCTGATTGACATCATTGACCTGAATGACCGGATTGACTCGTTCTCCTCCTCGTCCTCGTCCTCGATTCTCTGTGCTCTCTGTGGTAAAAATTCCACCCACAGTTCCCTCGGCTGTGTTAAACAATGATGAAAGCGAGGCACGCTCCAAATGATCAAACGTCTCGGTCATACGCCGACTTTTTGCATCGAGCGCTCCCGATAACTCAGCCATAAGATCTGTGGCCCAAGCGACGAATTGCAGTTCAAGTTGGTAGACATCGAGTTTTTCATGATCTAATTGACGTTGCATTACGGTTCCTTTCTTTCGAGGACGAGGACGAGTAGGATACCCGCTATCGAGCGGATATATCAGCATCAGCAGGCATGCCAGGCTTCAACTCCTGATCAGGATTCGCAATATCGACTTTAATACGATATACCAGTTTCACGCGCTCTTGAGTCGTCTGAACATTCTTCGGCGTAAACTCCGCTTGAGAGGCGATAAACGACAGTTGCCCCACGTAGACTTTATCTGGATACTTATCCGTCACGATATTAACCGATTGTCCAATCTTCACGCGGCCCAGATCGGTCTCGTTGATGTACCCGCGCAACCAAACATTCATGAGGTTGCCAACGGTCACCACCGGCGTTCCCGGCACCACGTATTCGCCAGCCTCAACGCCCTCCGTTAAAACGATGCCCGCGAGCGGTGTGCGGAGCGTGCCATAGCCGAGACGGATCTCTGTCAGCGCGATAGCCTGCTGAGCTTGCTCCAAACGAGAACGCGCGGCACGGATGGTTTGTTCACGCGGACTCTTTTCGAGGAGTGCGAGCCTCGCTTCGGCTTCACGCACTCGGGCAATGGCCGTTCGTTACGCTTTCGCCTTCCGATATGAGTCGCTGGACGACACGACCTGGAAGCTTGAAGCTGACCTGAGCCGCCGTTACCTCAATATTTCCTGACACGCGGATTGTGTCGGAAGCAGGTGCATTGGCTTGCCGAACTTTCCAAATGCCAAATACCGCTGCTCCCAGCACGATGGGAATCACGATTAATTTTCTCTTTTTCATTTATTATCTCCTCTAATGCTTATTTTTCCACCGCCCGACAAAAAATGGGCCACGCTGCTTCGGCTTGTCGTGTCACATCGTACGTCCCGGCGCTCAGGTGCCAGAGAATGGTGGGGGGCTGGATTAGCCCGATGAACATCACGGCGACTGTGCTGGACTCCACATCCTCGCGAATGGTTCCCTCTCGTTTTCCTTGCTCAACGAGCGCGGCAATTTCAGCAAGATAAGCTTCCATAATTCCGAGCAATTTAAGACGCCGACGCGAGCTTGACGTCGAGACATCTGCAGAAAAAATGACGGTAGGAATCGAAGCATTTTCCTGGATGAGGCTGACATGTTTCATCAACAAAGCATGCAGACGCATGAGCGTATCACCCTCCATCCGTGCGACTGAGCGCACGTTGGCGGTAAAGTGGTGTTGAATAAAATCCAGAATGGCGTCGAGTACCTCGTCTTTGCTACGAAAATGACGATAAATTCCAGAAGGAACGATTCCCACCTTTTTGGCAATCGCGGTCATACGCAAACCTTTCATGCCGTGTGAACTAATCAGATCCAATGCGGCTTTAGCGATCTCATCCTGTCGGATATCTGTTGATTGTTTTTTCGTGTTCATAAGTCCTCAATGTGAATGAACGTTCACATTATGACATAAATGACTCCGAACTGTCAACACGCATCACAAAAAATGTGGTATCCCAATCCAGTGACCGGATCAGTAGGCGTGTACTAACCCAACGGACGCGTAGTTGGAACCAAATTAAAGCCACGACGCTTAGCGCCAGCGTATAGACACCGGCAAACCACTGAAAATCTGGGTCGATGGCGGTCGCGAACGACAGCCCTAAGATCAGGACTGCCCACATTCCAGCAGGCACCCAAGATCGGGCCTGTTCTTGCGGGATAACTTCGCTTTTCTCCTTATAGTTGCGAAATAAAAATGCCAGCACCGCCAGCGAGGCCAGCATCCCAACCTGGACGGCAACGAAAATTCCCGGCTTCCCGTGATAGACAAAAAATTCCCAAAAGCCCATACGCATGTGACTGGCGAGGATCATGCTCGGCGGATCACCGATCATGGTGGCGGTGCCTTGCAGATTGCTACTCATCGCAACGCCGATAATCCCATGATATTCCAACTGATCTTTTCCAGAAACGCCTCTTGCAAGGTGAGCGAGGTGGTTATAACCAACAAGAATCCTCCAGCACATGCTGTCAACGAACGTCGCGTTGGCAATAAGATAAAGAGTAAATAACAGAGAATAAATATGAGCAAGCTAATCCATGCGGATGTCATAAGTTGCGCAGTCACCTTGAACATCAAATTACGTTTTACGGAAGAAATTAAAGTGAATGTCGTTGCACAAACACACGAGGAAGGTAATGAAATCGAGAGCGAACATCAAGAGAAAAAGAAGAGGAATGGCCTCATTGGGTGGGATTCAATCTAGTTGAATCCCACCAAGAATACAGAAGTCAGGAGTCAGAATACAGCATTGATTCTCAACATGTTATGGACAATTTTATCATTTTTTGTGGTGTTGCAAGAGCAGGGACATGAATTATTTCGTCC
>JBBQIY010000078.1:0-8029 GCA_038325415.1 Kiritimatiellia bacterium | reverse complement strand
TCCAAGCCCCATGCCAAGACCATCGAGCGCACTATCGACAACCGTGTTTTTAGCGGCGAACGCTTCGGCACGGCCGAGGATGATGCAGTTCACGACGATCAGCGGAATGAAGATGCCGAGGCTCTTATAAAGTCCCGGAACATACGCCTTCATCAGCATTTCGACAATCGTCACGAGGGAGGCAATCACCACGATGTAGCAGGGAATGCGAACCTGCGCAGGCACGAACTTGCGGATTGATGAGATCGCGGCATTCGAACAGATGAGTACTGACATCGTGGCAACTCCCATGCCCACGCCATTTTCAATCGAGTTGGTGGTGGCCAGTGTCGGACACATTCCTAGGACGAGCCGGAAAGTCGGATTGCTCGTCAGAATTCCGTTCGTTAGAATTTTAAGCGCTTTCATGTTACATCGCCTCCGTAGTCTGGATTGTTTCGAAAACTTTCACGCCACGTTCAATAGCTCCGCAAACGGCGCGTGATGAAATAGTTGCTGCGGTAATCGGAACAATGTCGCCGCCGTCTTTGACCACTTTCCATTTCGTTCCGCCTGCTGGACGATTCTTGACGTTATCGAGGAAACTTCCGGTTATATGCCCACCCAGCCCCGGCGTCTCGCCATGCGCTAAGACCTTATAACTCCAGAAATTTCCGTCCTTCGAAAAACCGAGCATCAACTTGATGTCGCCAGAGTAGCCATTGGGTGCAGTCATTTCCATGGCGTAACCCTTATTGGTGCTCCAATAGATATTGGTGGTCGACGAGTTATCCGGCCACGTTACCATCACGGAAAGCTCCTGCGGATTTTCGGCACCTTCTGGCAGAACCGCAAGAATAGCATTTGTTTTCTGAGCCGCTTCGGCGTCCGCAATCGGCTTCAAGGTTACTTCATGCGCTACGGACACCAAAAGTGCCGAAACCAGGCAAATTATGGTTATACTGCTGACAAGTTTGATTGAGTCGTTCATCCGGCCACCTTCTTTGCTTGGGTTCGTTTGCCAACGCCGAAGCGTTTATATTTTGTCGCCATATTGATGAGAGGCGTCAAGGAATTCATAATCAAAATTGCAAACGTCACGCCTTCGGGATACGACCCGCTTGGCACCACGCGAATAATCATCGTGAGTACGCCGCAGCCAACGCCGAAGATAACGTGTCCCCAGCGTGTCACAGGAGAGGTCACCATGTCGGTTGCCATAAACACGGCACCGAAGAGCGCACCGCCAGCGAGTAGATGGAAATCAACTGGCATGGCAACCATCGGTGCAAACCACTTGAGCATGAGCGCGAAAACCGCCATCGAACCCATGTAGCCCAAGGTCGTATGCCAAGAGATAACCCTTCTGATGAGAAGCCACGCGAAACCAATGAGAATCGCCAATGCCGACGTCTCGCCGATACTTCCATTTACATTTCCAAAGAAAAGGTTCTTTCTCACCTTCGCATTGTAATCAAATGCGTCTGAAGCTTTCGTCTTAAAACGAGTTGCCTCTTTTGTCACGCCCAGCGGCGTTGCGGTTGTGGTGGCATCGTTCGGATCTGGTTTGTTGCCGAAAACTCCGTAGGATGCCGATGTGGTGCTATCGCTCATTTCCAGTTCACCGCCCTTGTCAAGAGGAACTCCCAGCCACGTACTCGGCGTCCAGGTTGTCATGGATGCGGTAAACGAAATCAGCAGGAACGCGCGGCCGACCAGCGCAGGATTAAATGCGTTGTACCCGAGTCCACCAAAGACCTGTTTGGCGATGGCGATGGCGAAAATCGTTCCCAACGCAGCCTGCCAAAGCGGCAACCCGATGGGAAGACACAAGGCCAATAACAACGCCGTCACAACGGCGCTGAGATCACCGATAGAGTTTTCTCGTCCCATCATCTTGCGGCAAACCCATTCGGTTCCGACGGCGGAGCCGACGCAAACTGCAATGAGAAGCAAAGACCGAGGTCCGAAAAACCAAAACGCCGCCAAGGAACACGGGATCAACGAGATCACAACGTCCCGCATGATGGTGCGAACATTAGCTCCGCTGTGGATGTGCGGCGAGGTGCTCGTCACGAGCAGGGAATTGATGTCTTGTTCTGTTTCGTTCACTATTTCTTCTCCTGGGCTTTTGCCTGAGCTTCCGCCCTCGCCCGTGCTGTTCTTGCGGCAAGTACGCCCTTCGCTCTTCTAAAATGCTGTACGAGTGGCCTGTGCGAAGGACACACATAGCTACAGCAGCCACACTCATAACAATCTGCCACGTGCAAATCAATGGCCGTATCGACATTGTCCGCCTCAATGGCGCAGGACATCTCAGACGGTAGCAAACGCAACGGACAGACCTGATTACACCGGCCACAACTAATACACGCCATCGATGAAAATTCAGCGGTCTGCTTGGATCCAAGAACGAGAATCCCGGAAGTCGTTTTGGTGACCGCAATTGAGGTGTCAGCCACGGTGAATCCCATCATCGGTCCACCCGAAATGATCTTGACCGCCTTTCCCTTGTAGCCCCCTGCCGCCGCGATCAGATCTTCGTAGCTAGTGCCGCATCGCGCGTAGAAATTTCCCGGTTTGGCGATCGCTTCGCCGGTGACCGTGACACAGCGTGAATCGAGTGGCCAGCCGTTGACGACGGCTTCTTTGATGGCGATCAAGGTCCCAATATTCTCGACCACGCATCCCACGTCGGCAGGAAGGCCGCCCGAGGGCACCTCAACGCCCAGCGTTGCATAAATCTGCTGCTTCTCGCTGCCGTGCGGATAGAAGGTCTTGAGAATCGCAACAGAAACATTGTCATCACATTCGATCTTGGCAAATGCAGCGATGGCATCCGGTTTGTTCGCCTCAATGCAGATCCACACGCTCTCCGCCCCGAGGATTTTCCGAAGGATTTGGATTCCCTTCCAGATGTCTTCCGTGCGTTCCAACATCATGCGATGGTCAGATGAAAGATAGGGTTCGCACTCGGCACCGTTGATAATCAGGGTATGAACCTTCTTGTCAGGTGGCGGGTTGATCTTGACGTGCGTCGGGAATCCGGCACCGCCCATACCCACAATACCCGTCTCGGCAACGCGATCGATGAGTTCTTTAATTGGACGCGTCTCCCAATCGGGCAAAGGCTCAATCACTTGGGTTCTCTCGTCAAGCCCGTCTGCCTCAATCACACAGTGCTGAACGCGTCTGCCGACAGCCGCTGGATGCATCTCGTAGCCCTTGATAACCCCGGAGGTTGGAGCATGCACGGATGCGGAAATGAAACCGCTTGCTACGCCGATCATATCGCCGCGAAGCACATGAGTTCCAACCTCGAGCACTTGCTTGGCGGGTGCGCCCAGATGTTGGACAAGCGGAACTTTTAAAATTTTGGGAACCGGCAACACGACCATTTGAGGGCCGCATGAAAGATCCTTTTTCTCTGGCGGATGAACACCGCCTTTAAACATGTTCGGAGCATTGAATGTTTTCATATCAAACAAAATCTCAGGAAAGGTTATCGATGCATTTCACCGGACACTTCGCCACGACGCCCTCAACCGCCACCGGATCCTTCGTGTAGTCCACAACAGCAAGCGCTCCAATCATCGCCATCGAAACGCCGCCTTCCATTTTTACGCACATGCCACAGCCGATACATCCCTTTGTGCATTGCTTGCGTACGACGGCTCCTTTTTCTGGTGACGAACAGCGAACATGAATTTTGTGAGCGGCAGGCGTCATCACAATGAGGTTTCGCGGACACTGTACCACGCATAAACCACAGCCCACACAAACCGCGGGATCGACGATGGCGAGTCCATTCCGAATGGTAATGGCTCCATATGGGCATGCACGAGCGCAACTTCCAAAACCGAGACATCCGTACTGGCAGTCCTTCCAGCCGCCAGCAACCATGTTCGCGACGGAGCAGTCCCTGACGCCATTGTATTGGCTTCGGTGCTTCACAGCCGACCGATCACCGCCACACTTCACGTAGGCCTTGACTGGCTCTGGGGCAGCAGCCTTCTGGCCCGTAATCAATGCGACCGCATCCACTACCGCACTCCCACCCGGACCGCACTTGTTGATCGGTGCGTCTTCCATGACAATCGCCTTAGCGTATGCCGCGCAGCCAGCATAGCCGCAACCGCCACAGTTCGCACCAGGAAGTGCCTGCTCCACGTCGATAACCCGCTGGTCTTCCTTGACCTCGAAACGCTTTGCGATGATCGCCAGCGCAATGCCGCAGATGAGACCAATAGCCGTGATGACGAATGTCGTGATCAGAATTCCGTTCATTTAATATCCCTACTCTAAATTTTAAACAAGACCGCTGAAGCCCATGAACGCCAGCGACAGAAGTCCCGCCGTAACCAATGCAAGCGCCACGCCTCTAAATGCCTTGGGCGGGTACGCGTTGTCAAGACGCTCACGGATACCAGAGAAAATCAGAAGCGCAAGCGCGAAGCCAACGGCAGCGGAAAATCCGAAGAGAACGGAGGTAACAAAATCGGTCTTTTCTCTGGCATTAATCACGGCAACGCCGAGCACCGCGCAGTTCGTCGTGATCAGCGGCAGATAGATGCCCAACGCGGCATGCAACGGAGGCGTAAAGCGCTTCATCAAGATGTCAAGGAGTTGCACGAAAGCGGCGATCACCAAGATAAAAGCGATCGTTTGCATGTAACCTATGTTCGCGGGCTCCAGAACAAGATGCTGGATTCCCCACGTCACCGCCGAAGCAGCCGTCATCACAAAAATCACGGCACCTGACATCCCCATGGCTGTCTTAATCTTTCTGGACACGCCGAGAAACGGACAAATCCCCAAAAACCTCGCCAGCACGAAGTTGTTAACGAAAACAGCACCGACAACGAGTAGTAGATATTCCATAAGGTCTCCAAAGCAATTGGCGACATAGAATACACTATCTGTGAGAGGTATTCAACACCGGATGAAACTAAATCGCAAAATTGCCGTTCGTGGGTGAACGTCATCGGGGTCAACCCTGAAAATTCATGGTTGAGAAATTTTTCCCACGAAGATGCGACAATTATAGGACGCTTCGGGATCGACAGCAAGTGGCTTTTCTGCCACATGTCGGATGAAAAGCGTGTTGAACGGAGCTGCGGGGATGCGCAAGGAGGCTATTTCCCGTATTCGTACCAGGGCACGTCCATCTCAGGGAGCGGGATCTTCGTGCCCTGTCCACCTGACAATTCCTTCATGAACCCAAGTGCTATTTGGATGAGCCGTTCGAAATTCTTTCTGGCGACCTGCCTTTGGTCCTGGGTGGCGGTGGGAAGATCACTCATCTGGTCAAGCACATCCTGAAGTTCTCGTTCTCCTATAAAGACCGCTCCTGCCGCCGACGTGACATCGAACATCATGGCCGGAAGCATGACGAGAAGTGCTTCAGGAATACCTGCAGCTCTGCCTTGCTCAACGGCCTCTTGTATGGTGCCATGGTGCAGGAAATGGAGTACGAGTCCTTTGAGGGTATTGTCGAGGGCATCACTCATATTTGTTCGCTGTCTTTCTGGTTGTGGGTGGGCACACTGCGTGCTGATCCATTACGCGCTGGTTCCGGTTTCAAACGTCGGGAAGATATTGGCCATGACATTCGGATCTTGCTATCTCTTTTGATGAACCATAGTACAACTTATCATCAAACATTGCGCAATAATCATCCTTGTTTGAGATGCATGCGGATGGGCACGAAACACAAACATCCAATAAGTTACCCCAAGCCCCGGCTGTGCAAGTCAGTAACTGGTCAATGGTTTTATCCCCCAGATTTGGAAATGCTTTCTCAACCTCTGGGTAATTAATTTGCATCTTTGGTATTTCATTCCTTAGCTTTTTCAAAATAAGGTCTTGCAGTAAAATAGCCAATTTTATACAGGATTGGTTGAATGTCTGCTTGGTATATTTTCTTTTTAATATGTATTTCTTTAGCTTGGATGGAACAGCACGTTCAATCTCACAAGCGAGTTCAAACGCAAACCAATTAAATTTAGTTTTTTCATTTTGATTGGAAAAAAAATGAAAGGGTTCAATTTTTGAATAATCTATATTTTCGTTAACCATTTCTGTAATCCTGATAGATACTTTTATTGCAGAACGAAGTGCGTTTTATGCGTAATCTGATCAATTATAGGACGGTTCGGGATTACGAGCAAGCCGTTTCTTGCCGCATGGCGGATAAAATGTTGTTGAACGGAGCTGAGGGGATGCGCAAGGAGGCTCTGTGGGCCCTATTCACTTGCCCAGTCAATACTCTTGACCTTATCTGCGACATAGAGGGAAGTGGCGTGTGATTCCTGTCGTTTTGTGGCAGTGTCTGAATGGGAGGCGACGAGTTTGAATCGACCATCAGCCTTTTCACGAAAGCGTTCAACGGATTTTTTCAGATAGACCTTGCTTCCCCCAAAGAAAGTTTGGAAGATGAATCCTCGCGAAATCCGACGATGCTTATGCAGCGCCTGTCGGCTGATGCCAAGGACTGTAGCAGTCTCTGCAGTAGCTTGCCTGCTTCGGCTTGAGATTATGTGGGCGATGTCACGAACATGGCGCGAACTTTGCGAGACCCGATAAGGCTAGGGAAAAGTGTATAGTCATGATTCTCGAATCGGATACGTCCTGCTGGAATCGCGGGGCTGATCCTCAGGGAATCGGCAAAGCGTCGGATGTCATCAGATGCTGAAGTGTGGGTCAATTTGGCCACCGCCCATTTTGCGTCTGGAATCAAGGCGTTCGCCGCGAAGGCATCAGCTTCCTTTTCTAATTCGCTCTTTGCTTTCTCGGTGAGGTCGTCGAAGAAAACCTCAGCCCCATCCTTATCTAGGTGCTTGGCGACGTGTGCTAATTCATGAAAGAGCGTGAACCAGAAGTTGTCAAGACGGTCATACCGGAGCGTCAGCGCGACAATCGGAGAGCCGTCAGGTAACTTCATAGCCGCGCCATCGAGATAAGTTTTCTCAAGATGGCGCTCTAAGATGACGTGAATACCGTTTTTGTTCAGGTATTCCTTGGCTAACGTTGGTCCGGACTCAAAATAACTCAAGCCAGCCAGATCGGAGAGAAAGGTTGCGTTGATAACGCCTTTTTTGTATGGAGGTAACGTCTCTCGGATCGCAAGGGTCATGACACGTATTCGCCAAGCGGTCAGGGCATTTTCGTCGCATTTACAACTGGATCTTATATTTTGCCTGTTGAACGCGAGGCGAAGTGAAGAGAGTCCGAGGGATCCGACAAACATGTCTGCTAAATCCTCAATCTGGTGTTTCGCCTCGATCACGGAGCCGGAGAAACCAGGAAACCAGCCACGTTTGAGCATTTCGCCGATTGGGAACTTTGCAACACGCTGGACATCCTCGTCAGATTTCAATTTCGCGCCGGGCTCTTTCAAGAGCACTTCTGCGGGAATGCCAAGGCCGTTAACGAGACTGCGGATCATGGTCAAGCTCAAGGGCCGCCGCCCAGAGAGAACTTCTGATACTTTGCTGGGGGAGCCGAGGTAGGGCCCCATATCTTTGTTCTTCAGTCTCTGTTGCTCCATGCGGAACCGGATGGCAGAAACTGGGTCTGGAAGATCCATTGGGAACATCTGCTTCTCGTAGAGTTCAACAAGCGTGACAAGCAAATCAAGCTCATCGCCGTCGGGAGTGCCCGGATTTGCATTGAAGAGTTCTTCTATGCGGGACATCCCTTTGTTGTAATCTGTTTCAGTTTTAATTAATTTAGCTTGCATTAGATCACCTGTGCATCGATTTTATCGTACGCTTTATGGGTTCCAACGAAACGGATGTAGATCGTGTGAAAATCGTATTTTATCCAAACAACCAGACGGAAGTTATTCCCACAGATATTGAAAACTACTCGACCATCCTTGAGAATGCTTTCACTCCCGTACTTCGCCTTGACATCGTCCGGCGTCCGCCATTCGTCATTTTCTGCTTCCTTAAACCAGGCATCCAAGTTCCCTTTGGCCTCTGGATACTCCTTGGAGAATTCAATCAGGGTTTTTCTTGAAATAATGCGCATATTATTCCCTATTTAG
>JBBQIY010000077.1:0-8036 GCA_038325415.1 Kiritimatiellia bacterium | reverse complement strand
CCACCCCCTCCCCCTCCAACCAACGCCAAACCCGCTAAAAACTATGCTGGCGGGCGCGACTGTGGCGCCCCGAGACTATCCTTTCTGTCATAATTAGAATTGCTAGATTCATTCTTGCAAAGATCGCGTGTTTTGAGTAATCTACAAACCTTAAATTCAAAGTTATGAGAAGGTTAGGACTAGTATGAAGAAACTTACGAATATTCTCTGCATCGGTGCTGGATACGTTGGTGGCCCCACGATGGCCATGATTGCCAAGAAATGTCCTGACCGAAAGGTGACGGTCGTTGACATCAACGCAAAACGTATCGCCGCATGGCAGTCGGATAAACTCCCCATCTACGAGCCGGGTCTCAAAGAAGTCGTTCAAGAAACGCTGAACCGCAATCTCTTCTTCTCAACGGACGTGGACAAGGCCATCGCGGAAGCCGATGTAATTTTTGTAGCCGTGAATACACCGACAAAGACCTTCGGCCAAGGCGCGGGCTACGCTGCAGACCTTCAATATTGGGAGAAGACCGCTCGTCAGATCAAGCGTTGTTCAAAACACGATAAGATCGTTGTTGAAAAATCAACGCTTCCTGTGCGCACTGCAGCGGCCATGCAGCGCGTGCTCTCCGCTGAATCCAATGGTGTCCATTTTGAAGTCCTTTCTAATCCCGAGTTTCTGGCAGAGGGAACCGCCATTACCGATCTCGAATCCCCGGATCGCATCCTCGTCGGTTCCGATGAGACAGAAACAGGCCGGGCGGCGCGTCAAGCGGTTGTGGACATCTATGCATCTTGGATACCTCGTGAGCGCATTCTCACCACGAATGTCTGGTCGTCGGAGCTTTCTAAAATTGCCGCTAACGCCTTCCTCGCTCAACGGATATCGTCCATCAACGCGCTGACCGAGCTTTGCGAAAAAACAGGGGCGGATGTCACCGAGGTGGCGCGCGCCATTGGTGCAGACAGTCGCATCGGGCCGAAGTTTCTCAAGGCGGGCGTTGGCTTTGGCGGCTCCTGCTTTAAGAAGGATATTCTGAACTTGGTTTATATGTGCGAGTCGCAAGGTCTGCATCAGGCGGCCGACTACTGGCGCTCAGTGGTGACCATGAACACCTACCAGCAGAACCGCTTTGTCAACACCATGCTCACCGCCATGTTCAACACGGTGGCCAGCAAGCGAATCGCGCTGCTCGGTTTCGCCTTCAAGGCCGACACCTCGGACACGCGCGAAACGCCAGCGCTGACCGTTGCCAAGCTTCTGGCAGATGAGCATGCCGATATCGTGATTACCGATCCTTACGCGCTCGAGAATGCCAAGAGCGACCTTGCTTCGGTTGCTGATCGTGTGAGCTTCGAAGCCGATCCTTATCAGGCGGTCGAAGGAGCCGATGCGGTTGCGGTCATGACCGACTGGAAACTTTACAAGGAACTTGATTGGGAGCGCGTCTACGCGTCCATGCGCAAGCCAGCGTTCATCTTTGACGGACGTAACTTCCTCGATCACGCCAAGCTCTTTGCACTCGGCTTCCACGTCTACGCCATCGGCATCGAACCGAAGTCACAATTTTAGAAGAAGTCGCGAGTCACGAGTTGCGAGTTGTTAGTTGCGAGAAGGTGGGGCGCAACCGTCCCAGCAAGCCGCCATTCGCCCCGATCTGGTTCGGGGTGCTGTCTTTTGTAGACGCGGCGTCCTCGCCGCGCCCCCATAGGGCAAGCAAACGCTTGCCCTACGCCCCAAGTCAAGGCTTTAGGTATTAGGCATTAGCTGTTAGCCAATTCCATTGCGAAGCTGCTAAGGCCTAGGGCCTAGAACCTTGAGAAGTCGTGAGTCGCGAGTGTAGTAAAACCTTCTCTTCCAATTCATAATTCGAAATTTTTTCCTCTCCAATATTCCAACATTTCCAGAGTCAAAAAAAGCCCTGTGGGTCACCACAGTGGGGGCGGGGTCGGTGGAGTATGCGGGCCCATTCAACGTCTCGCTCGACTCCTCGGCGGCGGTCATCGGATTTTCCGGCGTACTGGCACCGCGGACGTTGAGGATCAAGAACAACGCTGGCATCGCACAAACAGTTCGGATCAACCGCATCGCCTCGGAGGCACCGCCAGCCGGCCAAGGTACGTTGGCTGGCGCCGTGCCGCTGATGCGCTCCGTTATCGACTGGAGCGCGGGGTATCCGCGCGAGGCGTACGCCGATATCGCCTTCCCTTGGGTGACGAATATCGCGGCGAACGCTACGCTTGAAATCAAGCTGCTGCCCAAGTTGGCCGCGATGCCCCCCTCCAGCGGCAACTACCAGAGCATCCTCGTCATTTCTGACCAAGGTAGCGCCGATAACAACGCGGCCCTAACCCAGGGTCGTTGCGTTTACCGCGTGGGCGTCCGGGCGGCGGGCAACCTCGCTGAGCAGATCCAGCCCATAGGCCACCGATTACGTTCGTCGAATCCTGTTCTGAATCTGTCTGACCCGCCCGACTCGTCTGACCTGTGAACGCCATCGAGATCAACCCTGAATTTAAAACTGAAAAAAAGCCACCGCTCTAACTCTGCTACGAGGAAAAGTATAACGTGATCATCTACTTTGAATCCGACAATCAAGGTAGCCCCGACAATCCTCTCGGGGTTTCTCAAAGGACCGAGACAGGATTGTCTCGGCTACGTTTCAATCTGTCTGACCCGTCTGACCTGTCTGACCCGTCTGACAAAGTTCGCGCCAAAGCTCGAGGCAGAGTTTTTTTAGTAGCCCTCGTCCGTACGCTGCCACAACGCCAGTTTCAGGCTTTCGGATTATTACACCGGCATTTGGTTTTTCAGCGTGCTACTGTTGGCAATAAAGTCACCTCGGTCAATCAGGTCACTGAAGTCCCTAAAGGAATAAACAAAAGACCCTTGCAAGCTAATGCTTTACAAGGGTTTATAAGATGGTGGCGGGAGAGGGACTCGAACCCCCGACCAATGGATTATGATTCCATTGCTCTACCGACTGAGCTATCCCGCCTTGGGTTGTGAACGGGATCAAATTTATCAAAAAACATGACGTGGCGTCAATGGTAAAAACGATTCCATGTAAATCTTGATGGAGTGAGGTGATTTGTGGCATAATCAACATCTTTAAATCAATTCCATTTTGGAGATTCCATGGTCGAAGTCAAAAACAAAGTTCACATCGATATTGCACGAATATGTGAACTGGCACATTTCGACATATCGAGTGAGGAGATGTCCCAATTTCAGGGCCAGCTCGAAAACATACTCGGCTATGTTGAGAAGCTGGGCGAGTTGAATCTGGACGGCATCGAGCCAACCTTGTATGGGCAACCGGTGAAGAACGTTTTCCGAGAGGACGTTAACGAGCCTAGCCTCGACCCTGCCGATGTGATTGCAAACGCGCCGGAGAGCATCGGCGGTGAATTTAAAGTGCCGAAGATCGTGGAGTGAACATGTCGATTGATATTGGAAAAATGACGATTGTGAAGGCCGCTGAAGGTCTTCGAAAAAAAGCGTTCTCCTCCGTCGAACTGACGCAGGCTGTTCTCGTTTCGATTACGGAGAAAGATGGTGTCGTCGGCGCCTACCTGACCGTAGACGCAGCGGGCGCACTGAAAAGTGCCGCAGCGGCAGATGCCCGCCGTGCTAATGGCGAGGACAATGCGCTCCTAGGTATTCCGCTGGCGATGAAGGATATCTTCAATGTGAAGGGACAGCCCTGCACGTGCGCTTCTAAAATCTTGCAAGGATACATCGCGCCTTACGATGCGACGGTGGTCGCGCGACTCAAGACAGCCGGTGCCATCCCGACGGGACGCACCAATATGGACGAGTTCGCGATGGGTACTTCAACGGAGCACAGTGCTTACCAGGTGACGCATAACCCGGTTGATTTGACGCGCGTCCCCGGCGGCTCCAGCGGTGGCTCAGCCGCTGCTGTTTCCGGTGGCATGGCGATCGCCTCGCTGGCAACCGACACCGGAGGCTCGATTCGCCAACCGGCTTCCTTCTGCGGATGTATTGGCGTGAAGCCTTCTTACGGTCGTGTTTCACGCTACGGCGTAACGGCGTTTGCGTCTTCCCTCGATCAGGTCGGTCCCATTACGAAGACGGTTGAAGACGCGGCTGTCCTGCTTCAGGCGATCGCGGGACGCGATGTGCATGATCAGACGACGCTGGATCAACCGGTTCCGAATTATGTGGAAATGCTCAAGGGTGCGTCGCTGAAGGGTCTACGCATCGGCGTACCGAAAGAATATTTTATCGATGGCACGGATCTGGAGGTCATGGCGCAGGTGCGACAGGCCATTGACTTGTGCGCCAAAGCGGGTGCCGAGGTGAAGGAGATCAGTCTTCCGCACACGGAATATGCTATTTCGGTTTACTACATTTGCGCGACGGCCGAGGCGTCGGCCAATTTGGCTCGCTTTGACGGCGTCCGTTACGGACACCGCCGCGGTTCTCCCGAAGGCGGCTTGCAGGAGATGTATGATCGGACGCGTACCGATGGATTTGGTGACGAAGTGAAGCGCCGCATCATTCTGGGAACCTTCGTACTCAGCAGCGGCTATTACGATGCGTACTATAATCGGGCGTTGAAGGCGAGGACGCTGATTCGCCGGGATTTCGAAAGTGCTTTCAGCACCTGCGATGTTTTGATGATGCCCGTCACGCCGACAGCGGCGTACAAGTTGAATTCAACAATGGACGACCCTCTGAAAGCCTATTTGGGCGATATCTTTACGGTGTCGACAAATCTGGCGGGAATTTGCGGCATGTCGATCCCGTGCGGTAAAACGTCGGAGAACTTGCCGGTTGGCCTTCAGATCCTCGGCCCTGCGTTTGGAGAAGTGGCGATGCTTCGTGCGGCGGCAAGCGTGGAAGCCTTGAACGAGAAATGAGATGGCGGATTTTCCAGCAAAGGGAAGCGAATTCATGTTAGCTCGGCAAAAAGAAGTTCCGATGTTTTTCGGGGAAAAAATTGCAAAGGGAGAGTGCTTAAACACTTCGTTGAGTTGCGATGGTTCCCCTGTGCCTTTCTACCGTCATGACAATGGCAACCTGTGGCTTGGCGATAGCATAGAATGGATGAAAATGCTTCCGGATGAGAGTGTCGATATGATTTTTGCAGATCCACCCTATAACATCAATAAGGCGGAATGGGATACATTTGCCAGTCAAGAAAAATACATTCAATTTTCCATCGAATGGATTGAACAGGCATCAAGAGTTCTTAAAAAAACGGGAACCCTTTTTGTATGCGGCTTTTCTGAAATTTTAGCAGACCTTAAACATCCAGCATCAAGGTTCTTTGCATCATGCCGTTGGATTGTCTGGCATTACAAGAACAAGGCGAACCTGGGCAAGGATTGGGGTCGTAGCCATGAGAGTATTCTTCACTTTCGAAAATCAAAGAATTTTACGTTCAATATTGATTCTATTCGAATCCCGTATAATGAGCATACCCTGAAGTATCCAAGTCATCCTCAAGCAGCGAGTAGTCAATATGGCAAAGGGCGTGAAGATGTGGATCTTTGGAACCCTAATAACCGCGGCGCAAAACCCAAAGACGTTCTGGATATTCCACAGGATGTAATAGAATTGCCAACGACTTGTAATGGGATGCATGAGAAGACCCCGCATCCAACTCAAAAGCCTGAAGAACTTTTGCGCAAATTGATCTTGGCCACAACAAACCTAGGCGATACGATTCTTGATCCCTTCTGCGGCTCTGGAACGAGCTCTGTTTGTGCTGAGCAACTCAAACGAAAGTGGGTTTCGTGTGATTTGTCGGCGGAGTACCTTGGCTGGGCTGTTGACCGGATCGAACGTGTTGAGGACTGGGACGTTGATACATGGGTGCATTATGACTTTGAAAATATGCGTAGGAGGGCTTCAATCCGATGAGTCTTAAAAAACTGGCGGACAGAGTTGTTGACAAGCATACTTTTTCTGATTTGGATGGCTACATCGCTTTCAGTGATGATTTCCTTGCACACATAAGTAACGCTGACAATATTCAAGCGGATATTGTTTCAAAAAATGAAACCCAGTATCATTTTCTACAATATAAACAGGATGGTCATTATCAGGTTACCCGACCCTTTAATTCTACCTTGCTCTTGCAATCCGATGAATTTAGGCAGACTTCAAAAAACTTCCGCAGTATTCTAAAGTCGGTAAAGACGATTAATAAATCTGATGACTCCATCCGACAAATTTTGAACAATGTCACCTATACGCTACAGCAGGCGATCGGGTTAGCCTTAGATGCCTTACCTGCGGGAGAGACGAATAAGGCGCGAAAACTTAACGGGGATTTGTTTGAGCGTCTTGTTAAATTAATCTTGAACGAGACTGGCGTTCCCTGTCGTTCAGGCGTGGTTCAGCTCCCAGTCATGGTTAGAGGCCAGCAGAAGTTTACGATGAGTTATCAGCACGATTTGATTGTTGAAATGGAGCAGGAAATTAAACTCATCGGTTCCGTCAAGACATCGAGTAAAGATCGACTCGATAAGATTTTCATCGATAAGTTTCTTTACAATAAATTGACGGAGACGGCAGTTCCGCATATTGCTGTGTTTTTAAATGACGTACAAAGAAAAAAGACATTAAAAGAAGGGCAATATGGAACTAATTCGACTTTCTTGCCTGGCCATTTTAGAGGCTATACTGTTAAACTAAATCCGTTGGATGGTGTGTATTATTGCGACATACGTGAAAACATGAAAACGGAACGTTTTCTTAAAAAACGAATCCACACTTTTGATCATTTGTTACTGGATGATATTTGGAGGCTGATTAAGTGAAATACCTTGTATCCATTGGTTTAGAAACGCACGTCCAGCTCAAGACGAAGTCTAAGATGTTCTGCGGTTGCGCAACATCTTTTGCGGCAGAGCCTAACTCAAACGTCTGCCCGATTTGTCTCGGCTATCCCGGTGCCTTGCCCGCGATGAATCGCGAGGCGGTGAAGCTCACGGTTTTATCCGGCCTCATGCTCGGCTGCGAAATCAGTCAGTACTGCAAGTTCGACCGTAAAAACTACTTCTATCCCGACGCTTCCAAAAACTATCAGATCTCGCAATTTGATATGCCACTTTGTATCGGCGGTGGCGTCGATATTGCTGTGTCGGGAGGCAGCAAGCACATCAACCTCACGCGCATTCATCTCGAAGAGGATGTCGCCAAGAATACGCACCATCCGCGATGCAGCGGCGTCGATTTTAATCGCGCCGGCACTGCCCTGATGGAGATTGTCTCCGAACCCGAAATGTCGTCGGCTGCAGAAGCAATTGCTTATCTTCGCGTGCTGAAGCAGGTTCTCGTGTACACGGGTGTCAGCGACTGCAACCTCGAAGAGGGCAATATGCGTTGCGACGTGAACGTCAGCATCCGGCTCAAGGAAACGGATTCGCTTGGCACGAAGATCGAGATCAAGAACATGAACTCGTTCAGCCATATTCAGTCGGCCCTTCATTACGAAATTGACCGACAGGAGCGAGTGCTTGCTGTTGGAGGGAAACTTGTTCAAGAGACGCGCAGGTGGGATCCTGACATGGGCGAAACGACATCGATGCGGTCTAAGGAAAATGCCCATGATTACCGCTATTTCCCTGAGCTAGATCTGCTGCCGATTGCGTTGCCTCTTGAACAGGTTGCTGAGTGGAGCAAGTTACTACCCGAAATGCCTGAGAATAAGCGCGGACGTTTTGTCGAACAGTACGGCATTCCGGAGTACGATGCCAAGGTGCTTTGCGCACAACTCTCGGTTGCGAACTTCTTTGAAACGGCTGTCAAACTTGGGGCGCCGGCGAAATCCGCTTCGAACTGGATTATGACGGATGTGTTACGGCTGCTCGGTCAGAGTGAAAAGGATATTACAGAAGTTTCGCTCACGGCTGAGGCATTCGCTTCGCTCTTGAAGCTGCTGGACGCGAAGACCATCAATATGCCCGTTGCTAAAGCGTTGTTCGATGAGATTTTCGAAAAAGGTGGCGACCCGGAAGTGATGGTCAAAGCCCGTGGGCTGGGACAGGTCAGTGATACCGGTGCAATC
>JBBQIY010000076.1:0-8057 GCA_038325415.1 Kiritimatiellia bacterium | reverse complement strand
GATCCGTGTGAGCAGCGATCAGCTTTTCGGCATCGGACTTATGGACAGAGATTGGATTTTCGACCATCGTGTGGATGCCGCACGTGAGTGCATCAATGCCGATCGTGGTGTGGGCGTAATGAGGCGTCGTAATGAGGACGGCATCAACTTCTCCAGAACGGAGCAGCTTAGCACTGTCGGTGAACTTCAGGTACTTATCGCCGAAGCGATCCATCTTGGCGGGAACAATGTCGCAAATCGCGGTCACGCGGAGATCCTTGACTCTTCCAGCCTCAATGTTGCCGAGGTGGCTTCCACCCATACCACCAATGCCGACAATGCCGAGGCGGACTTCTTTTACTTTATTTTGATTCATTGAGCTTATAACCTTTTGTTATTTGTTTTTAATTCGTTATCCAGAGATGTCGCCGATGCCGTTGAAGACGTAGTCGGGGCGGTAGGCGAAGTTGAACAATTCTGCCTCGGTGGTAACACCACTGAGGACGAGCACGGTGGTCATGGAGGCCTCAATCCCAGCGATCATGTCGGTATCCATGCGGTCCCCGATGATCGCAGTCTCTTCTCTGCTTACGCCGAGCCGTTCAATGGCATTTCGCATGATCAGTGGGTTCGGTTTCCCGATAAAGTAGGGTTTTGCGCCCGTGGCCAGTTCGATGGGTGCGATCAGCGAGCCTGTGGCAGGAACGATTTCTCCGCCTTCTGCGGGGCCGGTCATGTCGGGGTTCGTTCCGATGAGTTTGGCGCCAGCACGCACGAGTTTGATCGCGCGACAAATTCGGGCGAAATTGTATTCGGGGGTTTCGCTGACGATCACATAGTCGGGATCGATGTCGTTCATCGAGTATCCCACCTCGTAGAGTGCATTGGTGAGGCCCGAGTTTCCGATCACGTAGGCGGAGCCGTTCGGTTTCTGTGACGCGAGGAACTGCGCGGTGGCGAGGGCGCTCGTATAGAAGTGTGACTCGTCCACAATCATGCCCATGCGTTTGAGTTTCTCGCTGAGTTCACGTTGGGTTTTTTCGCCGCTGTTGGTCAGAAAGAGGTAGGCCTTATTCTCGGCCATGAGCCATTTGGCGAATTCAATAGCGCCGGGAAGCATACGATTCCCATGGTACAGCACGCCGTCCATGTCGCAGAGAAATGCTTTTTTGCCTCGGAGTTTTTCGAGGTCTTCTTGGGTATGGATGGGCCGGTTTTCTTTCATTTATTTGACGATTTCGACGCCGAGAGCCGTTTCAAACGCGGGGTCGCGTTTAGCACCATAGGAGAGCGCACTACGATAGCACACGATGGCGATGTCGCGGTTCGCCACGGGATCCATCATGTAATACAAGTAGGCCATGTTAATATAGGCGTCGGAATAGGCCGGGAAGTCTTGGAGGAGCCGATCCATCTGGAACATGGCTTCCGTGAGATTTCCTTTTTGTAGCGCAAGGGCGGAAGCGAGGGAGCGCATAGCCGGCGTGGGCGTGGAGTCCAGCATCAGGCTGGCGAGGACGGTCTCTGCGCGCTTGTAGTTGCGGCATTCAAGCAGCGCTCTCACCTGGAGAATCCGAGTCGTACGGGAGGCGGCATCGCCTTCTTTCTCGATGACATCTTCGAGGAGCATAACCGCTTCCGATGCATTCTTGGCATTGAACAATTCGTTGATGAGCATCACGCGCAAGGAGTCGTTGGCCTTTTCGAACGCAGTCTTCGTTCCCGAGGATTGCGATTGTTCGGCGTCGGCATTGAGATTGACGGTGGGGGTGGGCGACGGCATTTTTTTTGAAAAATCGGTTGCCGTAACAGGTTTTTCTGGAGGACGCTTCGGCTCGACCGTAGCGGTGGGGGAGGGAGTGGGCATCGTCTGCTTTCGTTCCGCAGAGACGAGGGGTGGCATCGGTGAGATGAAGTCGGGCTGTGAGGGGGTTGGTGCAGGGTTTTCAATAGCATTTTCTGACACGTAGCCTTTTCCACCACCTGCGGCGGTCGCGGAGGGGTCGGGGATGGAAATTTCGCCGGCTTTAATGCGAGAGGCGATAATTCTAAGATGGGCACCGCAGCGCTGGAATCGGCCGTCGACGTACTCCGTCTTGTAGCCAGCGTGTTCTTTTAGAACTTTGCCATAGAGGGCGCGAGCTTCGGTGAGGACTGAGATTTCGTCGAGGATTCGGCCTTCGGCTCCTGCCTGCTGGGCGGTAGCGTACGTCTCGTCGGCCTGTGCAAGAAGCCGAGACCGCTCAAGGCCGAATATGGCGTAGGAGGGGGTCGGCAAGAACAGGGAAAACGCGAGCACAATCGCGGCGATGAAATTACCTTTGCGAATAATGGGTAGGGTAGGGTTCATGGTCTAGTCATCCTCTTCTGCGTCGACAGCGGGGTGGGTGGATATTTCGATTCGGTGGACGAGGACGCTATCAATCCGGTGTCCATCCATTTTTTCTACGGTGAGTTCGAGAGAAAGTTCGGGGAGTAGCAGTTTGGTGCCTGCAGTGGGCATTCGGTTGAGCTTTTCGAAGATGAAGCCGCCGAGGCTGTTGAAGTCGCCTTCCTCCATCTTGACGTCGAGCACCTCGGCCGCATCGTCAATTTCGGTTTCACCCGGCATTCGATAGTCGGTTTCGGAAAGCTTTTCGATGCCGGAGGTGATGATATTGATGTCGTACTCATCGTAGATTTCGCCGACGATTTCCTCGAGGAGGTCTTCGACGGAGACAATGCCCGACGTGCCGCCGAACTCATCAAGGACGATGGCGATCGATTGCTTGTTCTTCTGCATTTGGCGAAAGAGAAGGTCCGTGCGGATGGTCTCCGGAACGAAGAAGGGTTTGCGCAGAAGATCGGCTACGCGCGGATGCTGGTCGTCGAGTGCTTTGATGAGGTAATCGCGGGTGTTCAGGATGCCTTGAATGTCGTCGATCGTGCCTTGGTAGACGGGAATTCGCGAAAGGCCACATTTCCGGATGGTCTCGCGGCATGTGGCGTCATCGATGCTGATGGATATCGCGACGATGTCGGTCCGGTGTACCATGATTTCGGCAGCCGTCTTGTTGTTGAACTCGAAGACGTTTTCGATCATCTCCTTTTCCTGCGGTTCGATGGAACCGTTTTCGCCGCCGATGTCCACCATCATGCGGATCTCTTCTTCGGAGATGTGCTCACGGACGTGACTCGTGTCGATGCCGAAGAGTGCAAGAATTTTGTCGGTAACAAAATTAAGCAGCGATACGAACGGGTGCGTCACTGAGGCGATGACTGTGAGCGGTTTTGAGACGAATTTGGCAAGGCCTGCGCTATGCTTCATGGCGACGCGTTTGGGAACCAGTTCTCCGAAGATCAGCGTGAGGAACGCCAGCAAGACGGTGACGCCGATCGTCATGAAGCTTTCCACGGTGGTCACGGAGAGGTGGCACCACGTCTGAGCTGAAACCCACAGGGCACCAGGACGTGCAAAGGTTACGGCGGCAAAAGCGGAGGCGAGAAAACCAGCCAAGGTAACACCCACTTGAATCGTGGCGAGAAATCTTCCAGGTGCATCGATAAACTTGCGCAGGATCTTCGCCGTTTTATCACCCTGATCGGCATCGCGGCGCACCTTGGCGTCGTTAAGTGAAATGATCGCGATTTCCGAGGCTGCGAAAAAGGCGTTTGCAGCAATAGCGAGAAAGAGGATGAACAAATGCCATCCTATCTCCGTTGATTCAGGGTTTATCGGGGCGGTAGTATTCAATGCGTTCTATTTGGGGTTCTGGAATCGTATCGCGGCGGATTTGTAATGTCCGTCGAGGCCTTCAATGTCGCTGAACATTTCGATCACGGGTAGCGCATCGCGCAAGTCGTTTTCGGTATAGCTCACGAGGCTCGTGCGGCGGCGGAAATCGTCCACCGTGAGTCCCGAGAACATTCGTGCTGAGCCGCCCGTGGGGAGTACATGGCTGGGGCCGGCGGCAAAGTCGCCGACCGATTCTGGAGTCCAGTGCCCCATAAAGACTGCACCGGCACAGGTGACTTTGCTGACGAATTTTTCAGGATTGCGCACCATGAGTTCGAAGTGCTCTGGGGCGAAGCGATTGATGAGGTCAAGACCTTCTTCGAGGGTCGGTGAAACGACGAGGAGAATGCCATTGGCATCGGTGACGCGGCCGATGAGCGTTCTGCGCGAGAGCTTGGCGGTTTGACGTGAGATCGCGGCGGTCACGGCTTGCGCGAGATCGGCGGAGTCCGTCACGAACATCGCTTTCTCGAAACCGGTTCCGTGCTCGGCTTGCGAGAGGAGGTCTGCGGCGATAAATTCGGGATTGGCGGAATCGTCGGCTAAGATGGCAATTTCGCTGGGGCCGGCGACGAGATCGAGGGACACGATGCCGTACACTTGACGTTTTGCTGCGGTGACGAACGTGCCTCCTGGACCGACGATTTTGCGTACGGGGTTGCAGTGGCGGCCACCGTAGGCCATTAAGCCAATAGCTTGAATACCGCCCACGCGGTAGACTTCGTTGACGCCGGCGATCTTCATGGCGTAAAGCATGGCGGGGTTGATCTGCTTCGTTTTTCCGCCGGGGGTGCAGGCAACGATTTCGGGAACGCCAGCAACTTGGGCGAGGGTAGCAGTCATGATGACGGTCGACGCGAGAGGGGCGGTGCCGCCGGGAACATAGATGCCCACGCGCTCAAGCGGTGAGTAGTATTCGCCGAGTTTTCCGCCGTGCGGCGTGGCGGTCGACCAGTCGCTTCGCATCGATTGACGCGAAAAATCAGTTACTCGCTTATGGGCTTCGCGTATGAGCTCTTTGATTTTCTCGGGAACCTTACTGTCGGCATCTTCGAATTCCGCATCGGTTACGCGCAGTTCAGAAGGCTTTAGCGAGACACCCTCGAATTTTGCGATGCCAGCGAGGACGGCAGATTCGCCGCGCGACTTGATATCGGCGAGCGTCTCGGCAGCGATTTTCTCGGCGATGGTATCGAAAGCGGGGCGCTGGAGAAAGACCTCGATGGTGCGGGATCGCCTGGTTGGCGACCAATTGACGATTCGGATATTCATGATTCTCTTGTCAGTTAGTATTTGAGCAGACTGCCGCCAATGTATTCACGGAGGATCGAATCCCCAGGGACTGCGGAAGGGGTTATGGAGTGGAAGTTCGTCAACACGCCGTAAAGTCTTCGTGCGGTTGCATATTCTTCGTGATGCGGCTTAATTTCGGCGAGAAGCGGTTCTGCAAAAGGCCTGAGCACGGCGATTTCGTAGTCGAGGGCCGTGTTGAAGGAGATGTCCGCTTCATCTTGAAACGGAAAAATCCAGCGAGCTTCTCCACGGCGAACCGAGGGCCACATCCGGATGGTCTGGAGGGCAGAGTGCCCGCGGAAGAGGTGGTCGCGGACGATGCGCCGGAGGAGCCGATTATCCGTTGTCGACAGGATGTTGTTGTCGTCGATGCCAAGCTGGGTGAGGGCGCTCAGGAAGATGAGAAACTTCTGGTCGCGCGGGACGTTGGCGGTCAGGATTGGGTTAAGGCCATGAATGCCCTCGATCACGAGCACATCGTCGTGGCCGAGGGAAATCTCTTCGTCGGTATAGACGGGACTCTTCAACTTAAAATTAAAGATGCGTCGTTTGATGGGCTTGCCCGCCAGCAAGTTGGTGATGTGGTCGTTGAACACCTCCAAATCGATGGCATTGACATGCTCATAGTCGGGCTTGCCGTCTTCGTCGAGCGGGTTGAGTCCGTCGCCAACAAAGTAGTCGTCTGTCGATAGCATGACGGGTCGGAGCCCATTGATGCGCAGATTGATACCGAGGCGTTTTGCTGAGGTTGTTTTGCCGGCCGAGGAGGGGCCAGCGATGAGGATGAGCTTCGGTATTGGGCTCCGGGAGGTGATCAGGTCGGCAATTTTCGCAAAGTTTCGGTTGTGGAGCGCTTCCGACATTTGGATGATGTCGCTGATGCGAAGCTCGTAGACGGCTTCGTTGAGTTCACCGACGCTGTCGACGCCCAGAGTTTCACCCCATTTGACATGTTCGCGGTGGACGCGCATGAGTTGAGGATACGGTTTGAAAGGGGCAACGACACTCGGGTCTTCCTGTGAAGGGAGCTGAAGAATGCACCCGTTTTCGTAGGGGATCAGGGAGAAGGGCCCGAGGATCGACGTGTTGATGACCACGGGATCTTGTTGGAGCTCCGTGAAGTCGCCGCAGCGTCGAAGACTTACGGAAGGGGTGTTGATGTGGCGGAGCAGGCCCACTTTATCGTGCTGAGCGGCTAGGGTGAATAGATCGACGGCTTCATCGTACGCGCATTCGAAGTTTTCGATGGCCATGTCCGCCGAGATGATCGCCTTCATTTCGGCCTCGAGCAGTCTGACGGTCTTGGGGCTCAGGGGCTTGTCTCCCGTCTCGCCATCGATGCGGAGCGTGAAGAACATGCCATCACCGAGGGAATGCCGGATTCGCAACTTGGCACCCGGAATGGCCCGGCGTGCGGCCATGGCGAGCAGGAAGCACATCGAGCGGCGAAGGATCCGCCAGCCGTCTAGATCGCGAGCCGTGAGGCCATCGACGGAGCAGTTCATGTTGAGCCGCGTGTTGAGCGAGACGACTTCGTTGTTGACTCGCGCGCCCAGATGGGGAAGGCCCGTCTCGTCTGCTGGCGGCAGAACCTCCCACACAAACGTGCCAGACCGCTTCGGCTGCGGTTGGGCATGGCATTTGGAGCTGATTTGAATGGTTATGCTGTTCATTTGCGTAGACCACCCATCGTGCAGAGGGTTTGCAGAGCGATCATTTCTTGTCAGCTCCAGGCACATCGAATCCCGCGTTGGAGAGTTTTTCCATATCGCGCTGGTTGAGCTCAATCGGCAGAGGCGGACCGCTGTTGTTGATGATGATGTCTGTATTGATGTCGTGGAGCCGTTGTTCGCGTTCTTTGGGCGTGAGCTTGGCAAGTTCCTCGGCCTGGGCTTTGCGTTCCTCATCGCGCTTTAGCCTCGCCTCCTCTCGACGCTGTTGCAACTCGTCGATACGCTTCTGTTCTTCCGGTGTGATCCGGCGTGTCGGCGGGGCGGTCCGGACAGGTATTGCGGCAAGGGTTTCTGGCACGGAACCAGGAGGCATGCCGAAGGTCGCCACATCGGCTTGATTCGTGGTAGCTGGGTTGATCCAAAGGGGGAGTTCGGCCTCGTAGGTACCGACGCGCAATTTGATGGTGGCTCTTTTCAGATCGACGGCAACGAGTTTGAATCCGTCGAATTCTTGCCCTTCCAACAGATAGTAGGGCTTGTTAGACTCGGCGTCCACAAAACCCGCAGCCGGAATGCCTTTGAAACGTGAAAGCAGGGTGACCTTGATCTTGTCGAGTCCTGGCGGAATCACAAAAATTTCTTCTTCGGGCACTTCGGGCTCAGGAGGGGCTGGGACATTCGCGTTCGGATCGGGTGGTGGGGGACCGAAGATTGGCTTGGTGAGGATGGGCCCATACCGAGAGAAATCGGGAGAGCTGGCTTGCGATAGCGAGACAAAAAACATCGTGACGACGATCATCATCGCCATCATCGGTTTTTTAGTGTTGAGAGGCGTGCAAACTGCTTTGCAGAGTGTATCCGACATAGCAAGCATTGTACCATATTACGGTTGAAAATGTGAAGAAAATTTTAGGAAATGCGCGATTGCTAGCGATCGCAAAGTTTTCAGACAAGATTACAAGATTAACCAGATGCTGTGGCCCCTATTGTAATCTTGAATACGGAAAGGCAAGATTACATTAAGGGTTGAAGCGCAGACGTACCGGCAGGAAAGGCGACGTGGCAGTGTGTTCACTCTGCCGCACGCAACCGCTTTAATGTAATCTTGAATACGGAAAGGCAAGATTACAATAAGGGTTGAAGCGCAGACGTATCGGCAGAAAAGCCGCCGTGGCAGAGTACCCACCCTGCCACATGCAAGCGCTTTAATGTAATCTTGAATACGGAAAGGCAAGATTACAATAAGGGTTGAAGCGCAGACGTACCGGCAGGAAAGGCGACGTGGCAGTGTGTTCACTCTGCCACATGCAAGCGCTTTAATGTAATCTTGAATACGG
>JBBQIY010000075.1:0-8256 GCA_038325415.1 Kiritimatiellia bacterium | reverse complement strand
GAATACAGAAGTCAGGAGTCAGAATACAGCATTGATTCTCAACACGTTATGCACAGTTGCAAACTTCTTCCGTGGTGTCACGAGAACAGAGACATGAATTATTTCGCCTAAATTGGCGTAAGTGCTTGATTTCTAACTTCTAACTTCTGACTCCTGTCTCCTGTCTTCTGACTCCTGTGGGCGTCAAACTATGTTGACGCCCACCCTACTCGCTAGGGCTTTTGAAAGTCTGCTTGCTGAAAAGGGGGCGCTATAGTACAATTCGTCGGAATCATGCACCACAGTGTGCACATTGTTTTTATCGATAGGTTCTAAGAGTTAAACGAGGTCAAATGAAAAAAGTAAGTTTATTGGCAGGTATCGTGGTCGTGGCGGCTGTTTCTGCGTTTGCAGATATTAAAATAGCGACGGTTGATATGGAAGAGGTCATCTTGTCCCATCCGCAGACGGAAGAGAACAAGGCGAGACTGATGGAGATGCAGAAGGATTTTGAAGGGCAACGCGATGTGCTTCGCGACAAGATCAAGGGACTTTACAAAGACTACGGAACGATTGCTAAAGAGGCGGGCAACGAGGCTTTAAACGAGATTGCGCGTAATAAAAAGGTCAACGAGGCGCGGGATCTGGAGCAGACGATCAAGCAAAACGAAAGCGACCTTCGCAAGCTTGTGAACGATCTACAGCGCAAGCTCCAGGAGAAGGAACTGCTTTTGTTCGACAACATTATGTCTGATGTCAAGTTTGCCATCAATGGGATTGTTAAGGATGGATCCTACGATCTTATCATTGATAAGTCGGCGATGCGCGCCGGCGCGCCGGTTCCGGTCATCATGTATGCTAAGGATACCTTGGATGTGACGGACAAGGTCATCAAGGCAATCGGCGGCAAGAAGGTGGAAGACAAGGACAAGAAGGCCAAGTAACATCGGCTTTCTGGTCTTCGGAAGTTGTTTCAGGTTTGCTTCCGCGAAAACCTGTGTCGAACCGGAACGAGGGGTTTGGAATGAAGCTTATTGAGTTGGCTGAAAAGTTGGGAGGACCGGTTCCGTCGGATGCTGGTGAGATTGAAATCACCGGCGTTGCCGCATTGCGTGATGCGATGTGTGGCGACATTTCCTTCCTGTCGAACAAGAAATACGCGAATCAGGTTGCGACGACCAAAGCCTCAGTTGTTCTGGTTCCCGTGGATTTTTCGGTGGAAGGGGCGACTGCTGTTTTGCTGCATGTGAAATCGCCCGACAAGGCGTTTGCGGAGATTGTTCCGCTGTTCACCTCGCCGGCTGTGGTTTATTCTGCCCAGATTCATCCAACGGCGATATTGGGTGAAGGTGTTCATCTCGGCGAGGACGTCTATATTGGACCCTACGCCGTGATTGGCAGCCATGTTGTGCTAGGTGCTCGGGTCATCGTCGAAGCCCATGTTGTGATCGGCGAGCGATGTGTTATCGGCGAGGATGCTCATCTTTATCCTCTGAGTTCAATCCGCGAAGGTTGCCGAATCGGCAACCGCGTGACGCTACACAATGGCGTTGTGATTGGCAGCGATGGCTACGGTTATTCAACCGAGGTGCAAGCCGACGGTAGCGTCAAAGTCGAGAAGATCCCTCAGATGGGTATTGTGGAGCTTTGCGACGATGTTGAAGTCGGTGCGAATACGACCATTGATCGTGCGCGCTTTGGTATCACGAAGATTGGGCGTATGACTAAGATTGACAACCAAGTCCAGGTTGGCCATAACGTCCAGATCGGCGAGTATTGCGGCATCGTTGCGCATGTTGGTATTGCTGGAAGTACACATCTGGGCAACGGTGTGATGCTCTGGGGGCAGGTGGGGCTCGCAGGTCATTTGAACCTCGCAGACGGGGTTGAGGTGCTTGCGCAATCCGGCGTTGCGGGTGATTTGGAGAGGGGCGTGTATTTTGGTTCTCCAGCGGTGGGTCGACGTGAGGCGTTAAAGCTTTTGCACATGCCGAAGGCGATTGAAAACCTCAAGTGTGAACTTGCTGAACTGAAGTTGAAATTGAAGGCTTTGGAGGATGCAAGCGCATGAAGATTCTCGTTACCGGCGGTGCCGGATATATCGGGAGTGTCACGTCGAAGCACTTGTTGGATGCTGGCCATTCGGTCGTTGTCTTTGATAGCATGGAGCTGGGGCATGCCCAAGCGGTGGATCGACGCGCTAACCTTGTGAAAGGGGATCTGCGCAATGCCGACGACATCCTCAAGGCAATGGATGCGGTGCGTCCCGATGCGGTGATGCATTTTGCCGCTTATGCGCTTGTTGGCGAGTCCTCAGCGGATCCCGGAAAGTATTTTCGAAACAACGATGGCGGCGGTGTGAATCTTGCGGACGCCATGCAAGCCTGCGGGGTCAAGCGGATTGTGTTTTCATCGACGTGTGCGACGTACGGTCAGCCGGACACCATGCCCATTACGGAAGCGACGCCGCAGCGTCCAACGAACCCTTACGGCCAATCGAAGTTCATCTACGAGCAAATGCTCGAGTGGTACGCAAAAATTCATGGGTTTCGTCCTGTCTTTCTTCGCTATTTCAATGCCTGTGGTGCAGAAGGCGACTTGGGCGAGGATCATGCGATCGAGACGCACATCATCCCGAACGTGCTCAAGGTGCCGCTCGGGCAAAGCGACCATGTCGATATCTTTGGTGACGACTACAAGACGCCGGACGGGACTTGCGTTCGCGATTATATCCACGTATCGGATTTAGCGCGTGCCCACCTGCTGGCGATCACCTCGGATTACAGAGGCCCGCTCAATCTCGGAACGGGAAATGGATTCTCGGTGAAACAGATTGTTGAGGCTGCACGTAAGGTCTCAGGACACCCCATTCCTGCCGTCATGGGGCCGCGCCGCGCTGGCGATCCTGACTTTCTGGTTTCGGATCCCTCCAAGGCATTTCGTGAGCTTGGCTGGAAGGCCGAGTATACGGAACCCGTATCGATCATCGAAACGGCATGGGCTTGGCACCAGGAACATCCGAATGGATACGCGCGGTAACGTTTTATGGACGGCCAAAGAACACTTTCAATATTGACCTAAGTCTTTGGTTTCCAACTCTCGACTCCTGAATTTTGACTTCTGGCTTCTTGCGCTTCAAGGGTTTTGAAGCGCGTTGATACACATTTGTGGTGGACTTCTTCGCGCCTATACGCTATATATAGGGTTTGTTCTATGCGCCATTCGTTTTCGAATAAAGGATGGTAATTTTTTTGGGGCGATCCGAAATCGGCTAGGTTTTCTGGTTTCTATCCAAGGTTGTATAAAAATAAGTTGTGTCGTTAAAACGACAGCAGGGAAAACAAAATGAGCATGCAGGCACTTCAAGACTATGTTTTTACGTCGAAATATAGTCGGTTTATTCCAGAGAAATTACGGCGTGAGACTTTCGAAGAGGCGGTAGACCGTGTTATCGATATGCACCGTAGACATTTTAAGGAAAAGGGGATCGAGGTTGAGGATCTCCTGCAGGAGGCGCGTAAGGGCATGCACCAGAGGTTCGTCCTCGGGAGCCAGCGCGCGATGCAGTTCGGTGGCGATCCGATTCTTCGCAAGAATGCGAGAATGTACAATTGCACCACCTCCTACTGCGACAGGCCGCGTTTCTTTCAGGAATCGCTCTGGCTGCTCCTTTGCGGGTCAGGCGTGGGCTTCTCCGTGCAGACGCACCATATTGCGAAGCTTCCCGCGCTGACTCGGCCTCATGGCGAGGAAGTGGTCTTTCAAATTCCGGATACTATCGAAGGGTGGTCTGATGCCTTGGGTGTGATGCTGTCATCCTACTTCGTTGAGAACCAGACGTTCCCCGAATATTTTGGCAAATTCATTAATTTTGACTATTCGCTGATCCGTCCGAAAGGGTCGCCGATTTCCTCCGGCATGGGCCGTGCGCCCGGCTCCGAACCGCTTCGGCGCAGTCTTGAAGTGATCCGCAAGCTCCTCGATAGGGTCACAGAGGGTCCCGATGCCGTCAAGATGCGCTCCATCGACGCCTACGATATTCTCATGCACGCCTCGGATGCCGTGCTGTCGGGTGGGGTGCGCCGCAGTGCTTGCATCTGCCTGTTTTCGCCAGATGATGACCTAATGGCCACGGCCAAGACAGGAAACTGGTTTATCGAAAATCCTCAGCGTGCGCGTTCAAACAATTCGGCCATTTTGCTTCGCAATGCGACGACACGCGAGCAATTCTCCAAGTTGATGAAATCGGTCAAGGAGTTTGGCGAGCCAGGATTCGTTTGGACGGATAACTTGGAAGCGACGTTCAATCCTTGCGTCGAGATCGGCCTCTATCCGCAGATCGATGGCCAGAGCGGATTTGCGTTCTGCAACCTCTGCGAAATCAATATGGGGCGCGTGGATACTGCCGAGAAGTTCATGAACGCTGCGCGAGTCGCTGCGATTCTTGGAACGCTACAGGCAGACTATACGAAGTTCGACTACTTGGGCGAGGTCAGCGAGCGCATCGCGAGGCGCGAAGCGCTTCTCGGCGTTTCGATGACGGGTATGATGGAGCATCCGGGGATAGCCTTTAATCCGAAATTGCAGCGCGAGGCTGCACAATTGATCTTGAAGACCAACGAAGCCGTGGCGGCTCGGCTCGGACTCAACCCGTGTGCGCGCGCAACGTGCGTCAAACCTGCCGGTTCCACCTCCTGCATTCTCGGCACCAGTTCTGGAATCCATCCGCATCATGCGCGCCGCTATTTCCGCAGAGCCCAAGCAAACGAAGACGAATTGATGGTGGAATTTTATCGTGCGCAGAATCCGCTTTCGGTGGAGAAGTCCGTTTGGAATCCGAATGGAACCGATGTCACCCTCATCTTCTGCATTCAGCCGAATTCCGAGGCGGTCACCAAAAACGATGTCAATGCTGTCCAACTTCTCGAGTACGTCAGGACCACGAAGCTGAACTGGATCGATGCCGGCAAGGATCCTTCCCGGTGCGCACAGCCGTGGCTCAGCCATAATGTCTCCAATACCATCAACGTGCAGGACGACGAGTGGAGTGGTGTCGAGGCGTACATCTACGATAATCGCGCAGCCTTTGCAGGCATTTCTCTGCTTCCGGAAGGCGGCGATTTGGACTATCCCCAAGCACCGTTTTGCTCCGTTCCCACGGCCTCGGAAATTGTCGGCTATTATGGCGATGGAGCCATGTATGCCTCTGGGATCATCGAAGAGGCACTCGATGCCTTTGACAAAAATCTCTGGGCTGCTTGCGATGCTGTTTTAGGACGCGCCACGGACGATTTTAGCCAGTCTCCGGAGATTCCGTTCGGAACCAGCAGTAAGGTTGCACAAGCCATGATTGATGAATTTTCTGCTAAGCACACGTGGACGGTGAGGGCGAAGAAATTCGCTGCTAACTATTTTGGCCATGATGTGCTGAAAATGACGCGGTGCCTCAAGCGCGTGAATAACTGCAAGCTGTGGGACGACATCAATCGCACCACACTGCCTGTTGACTATACGTTGATGGTGGAGCATATTGACAATACCACGCTGACAGAAACAGTCGCGTGCGGTGGCGGGAAATGTGATATACTTTAGGTTTTCAATTTAATCTTTATCAAAAAAACAGAACCCATGTCAGAAGAAACACAGACGATTCAAGAACCGGTAAAATCGGTCAGCGAGTATCGCGAGCAGCGCGTGGCCAATATGAAGGAACTCGAGAAGAGAGGCTACCCAGCCTTTGGTTCGGCTTTCGCACGAACGGGGAGGGTTTCCGAGATCCGTGCCTTGTATACCGAAGGTCTTCGCGTACACGCCGCTGGGCGTGTTATGTCCGTTCGGGACATGGGCAAGACGATCTTTGCTGACCTTCGCGATGGCACCGACCGTATGCAACTTTTCCTGAACAAAAACCATCTTGGCGATGACGCTTTCGCCGCCTACCAATTCGTCGATCTAGGCGACCATATTGGCGTTGAGGGCGAAATGTTCACGACGCGCACCGGCGAGATCAGCATCCGTGTTGAAAAATGGACGTTGCTCTCGAAGGCACTGTTGCAGCCACCCGAAAAATATCACGGTCTACAAGACACCGAGGATCGTTATCGTCAGCGCTACCTCGATCTTGTGTCGAATCCCGAATCGCGCGATCGCTTCAACAAGCGCATCGCAATCATACGCGAGATTCGCAGTTTCCTAGAAGCCCGAGGCTTTCAGGAAGTGGAAACGCCCATGATGCAGCCTCAGCCCGGTGGCGCGGCAGCGCGTCCGTTCAAGACGCATTACAATGCGCTCGATTGTACGATGTACATGCGCATCGCGCCAGAGCTTTATCTCAAACGTCTTCTTGTCGGCGGTTTCGACAAGGTGTTCGAAATGAACCGCAATTTCCGCAACGAAGGGCTCGACCGTACGCACAATCCAGAATTCACGGTGCTTGAAGTCTACGAAGCGTTCGGTGATCGACTGGCGATGAAGAATATCGTCGAAGGTTTGGTTCCGCATCTCTGCGAGAAGGTCATGGGAACGATGAAGATTCAATACGGCGACGGCGAACTCGACTTCACGCCTCCATACCGCGAAGTAGCCTACAAGGATCTCGTTACCGAGCGCATGGGCGCGAACTGGTTTGAACTCAGCCCCGAAGCGGCACGTGCCGCCTCGGTCGCTGTGGGCGTTTCGTGCGATCCGAAATGGAGTCATCTGCTCATTACGCATGAGGTCTACGATAAGCTCATTGAGAAGACACTTTTCCAGCCGACCTTTGTGACGCGCCTCCCGCGCCAGTTCATCCCGTTGGCCAAGACCTGTCCGGACGATCCTGAACTTGCCGACGTCTTCGAATTCGTTGTGGGAGGGCGGGAACTCTGCCCCGGCTATACGGAGCAGAACAATCCGCTTGCACAGCGCGAGGCGTTCGAGCATCAGGCTGGCGATGAAGCCGAGAAAGTCGACGAGGATTTCATCACGGCACTTGAATGCGGTATGCCGCCAGCCGGTGGCTTGGGACTCGGCATCGACAGGCTCGTCATGATGCTGACCGGTACCGAAGCGATACGCGACGTGATTCTCTTCCCGCAGCTTAAACAACGCTCGTAGAAAACTATGGACGAAACATCGAAGAAGGGGGGGCATCCCGTTGAACACCTCTCGAGACGCTACGGCTATCTCGCCTTCGCGCTTGCCCTCGTCTCATTTGTGTCAATTCAGCGTGGCATCGTGGTGGGGAACGGTTGGTACATTGCCACGTTTGTTTCGCTCTGGTGCACGGGTGCTGCCGCGTTGCTTTTTCTCGGCTATGAGGAAAATGATCCGACCTGTTTTAGCAAGCACGAGGATGGGCGTTTGCCTGCGATATCTTGGATTGTTTTTCTGCCGTATTTGATTCCGCTTTGGACGAGGCAAATCATCCTCACCACGATGTCTCAAGAAAATCGGAACGACAAACTCATGGATGGCGTTTTCATTGGACGAAGACCGACCCGGCCGCGGGACATCCCGTCGGAAACCACGGTTTGCGTTGATCTCGCAGCCGAATTCCCTGCATCTCGTACGGAGTTGAGGTATGGAGGGCGGTATGTTTCTTTTCCGATTCTTGAAGCGTCTTTTCGCTCGTGCGACGCGTTGATCGCGTGTATCGATTTGCTTCCTGAAAGTGGTCTTTACATCCACTGTGCGCAGGGACATGGACGCACGGGGTTCTTCTCCTGTGCGTTACTGCTTCGTCGTGGCACGGTGAAGAACTTGCCCGAGGCTGAAGCACTCGTGACTCGTGTGAGGCCCGGTGTTAAGCTCCGTAAGGCACAGCGCGAATTCCTTCTCGCCCACGAAGCAGCGCTTCAAATTAGTTAGCCGCGATCAGTGATCGCGTGCATGTCCAAAAACTTTGCCGCATTATGTTGTGAGCGGCATTATGTTGCATAGCCTCTATTTCGTCTTATTGATGGGGTAAGCATTCAGCACGCAACATCATGCGTCGCGAACGCCACGCATAGTACACGGTGCGCATCATGCATCCTGCTTGTACTCAAATTTCTCCGTGGACTCAGTCGTCGCCGCTCCACCGTAATCTTGACAAATAATTCAAGATTACATTATCTAGCTCGAAATATCCACTAGAGAAACCCTTCATAGTGCCGTGCGGGTGCGCGTCAAAATAGTTTGACGCGCAGAGAAGTCAGAAGTCAGAAGTCAGGAGTCAGAAGTTGGAAATCAAGCACTTACGCAAATTTAGGCGAAATAATTCATGTCTCTGTTCTCGTGACACCACGGAAGAAGTTT
>JBBQIY010000074.1:0-8263 GCA_038325415.1 Kiritimatiellia bacterium | reverse complement strand
GATCGACCTTTTTGCGGGTGCTGGGGGGCTCTCACTTGGCTTTGAGCAGGCTGGATTCGATATCGCCGCCTGCGTTGAAATCGATCCGATCCATTGTGCGACCCATGAATTTAATTTCCCTTATTCCACAACCATTTGCGCAAGTGTAACCGATATCACAGGACAGGACATCCGCAATCTTGCAGGCATTGGTAAACGAGACATCGAGGTTGTATTTGGCGGTGCTCCTTGTCAGGGGTTTTCGCTCATCGGCAAGCGAGCATTGGACGACCCCCGCAACCAGCTCGTTTCTCATTACGTCAGGCTCGTCCGCGAATTGCGTCCTAAATATTGCGTCTTTGAAAACGTCAAAGGTCTCACCGTTGGAAAGCACGTTAAATTTCTTCAGGAACTAATTTCATCGCTTGAAGCGTCGGGTTATCAGGTTACGCAGCCTTATCGGGTTTTAAATGCAGCCGATTACGGTGTGCCGCAGAACCGACACAGGCTTTTTCTTCTCGGCACCCGTCTGGGAGAGAAACCTCCTTCTTATCCTAGCCCTTCCAAAGTAAAGACAACTGTCGCCGAGGCAATCGCCGACCTACCGGATGCAGATCAGTTTCCAACTCTTCTTCACGAGGATTGTGTAGCCGCCGAATGGAATACGCAGTTCACGTACGCGAGAAGGCTTCGAGAACCATCGCAGGATCCTAACAATTATGGTTATCCAAGAGATTTTGACGCTAACGTCTTAACGTCTAGCCTCCGCACGGTACACACCCAGAAAACCGAAGACCGGTTCTTAAGCACCCCCTCGGGCGAAACCGAACCGATCAGCCGCTTCCTTAAACTCGATCCAAATGGGCAGTGCAATACGCTCAGGGCAGGAACAGACAGCGCGAGAGGAGCATTCACTTCACCGAGGCCTATCCATCCGAAATTACCCCGTGTGATTACTGTACGCGAAGCGGCACGACTTCATTCTTATCCAGATTGGTTCAGATTCCACTTCACAAAATGGCATGGTTTCCGCCAAATTGGGAACAGCGTCCCTCCCCAACTCGGGCGAGCGGTTGCCGCCGAAATCATGAAAGCGCTTGGTATTCAACCGCGTTTACCCTCAAAAAATTTGGTTACTGGAAGCCCTTCACTTCTTACTTTTACCATGAAGCAGGCCGCGAGCCACTTTGGCGTGTCATCATTAGTTGTTGGTCAACGAATACGGAAAAATGAAGATGTCGGTAATGAAAAAAAGTAGTGCAGATACGAACCGTTACGTTGCGTTAATAGAGGCCGTTTTCAACGATCACTATCAAACTGGGATGCAAGAGTTCATCTTCAAACGAGAGGAACTTATTTCAACAGCGATCACGCTTGGCATTAATCTCCCAAAAAATATAGGAGATATTGTCTATTCTTTTCGCTATAGAGTTTCGTTACCCGCCTCTATTATTGAAAGAACCGACCCCGATATGGCTTGGATCATCAAAGGGGCAGGCACAGGGCAGTACCGTTTTATACAAGTAAAACCATGCCGGATCGAACCCGATGAGTTCATGCTACCAATCAAAATTCCAAATGCAACGCCAGAAATCCTACTGGCCAACGCCTTCGATGACGAACAGGCGTTGTTGGCGAAAGTCCGCTACAATCGATTAATTGATCTTTTCTTAGAGATCACATCCTACTCGCTCCAAAATCACCTCCGAACAACCGTCAAAGAGGTTGGACAAATTGAACTTGATGAGCTTTACGTTGGATTAAATAAAAGTGGAAAGCAGTTTATTATTCCCGTCCAAGCGAAAGTTGGGAAAGACCGGCACAGTGTTGTACAAACTGGGCAAGACATCGCTTTCTGTCACGAACGATTCCCTTCTCTAATCTGTCGTCCTGTATCGATTCATGCCCTTAACGACAACCAAATTGTCTTATTCGAGCTAACCATGGATGGCGAAGAAGTCCGCATTGTTGATCAAAAACACTATAAACTAGTTCCTGCATCGAAGATTACAAAGCATGACCTTCAGCGATATGCCAATGGGTAAGCGTGAAGAGCTTTACCCTTTATGTACCGGAATGCATTTGGTAGAATGCACGTTAATCATCAGTCGGGAACGTCATGAACCCGAGCCTAAACTTGGAGCATTCCCACTTTGAAAAAAATTTTTGTCGCTTTGTTTCTTCCTCTATTCGCTATTTCCGCCTTCGCGCAAGATGCTGTCATCGAACCCGTGCCATTAAATGATGTGCCCGTAGCAAAAGCGCAAGGCGTCAAGTACGAAGCCGAGTCCCTCTTTGACTCCCCCGCCACTACGACAGAAACAACGCCAATCTCAGGGGCGTGGTTGCTGGCTGAATGTGCCTCTCGGATGCCACTTGAACCGCTTTCCATGACCGGCACACTAACCATGCGCAAGGTCTACGGCGTAGAGCTAAGAAAATATAACTACGTCGTCGCCATCCATTGGGGGGCCGAAGAGCCGAGAGCGACCTACGAAATTCTCACAACCAACAACGAACGACTTGAAACCGTCGTTGCTGTTAGAAAGGCGACAGGACCGCTTGAACTCTCACGCTTCGAAGGGTTAGATCGGAAGCCAGTTGACGCCCCCGCCATCAACGCCACCGTTCGGGGAACCGACATCACGTAGCTCGACATTACCCTGGACTTCATCTGGTGGCACAATCCTGTTTTGTCTGGCACGGGTAAAATTAAAGGTAGACTTTGCGATATCCTCGAAGTCGAACCGGCGGCGCCAATGGAAAATTGCGCCAAGGTCAGACTCTGGATTGATCGCGAGCAAAAACTTGTTATGCAAGCGACACAAGTCGATGAAAAGGGACGCGAAGTACGCAAGATGTGGGTTCGCGCCGTCCAGAAGATCGACAAGCGCTGGGTGCTTAAGGATATCGAAGTCGAAACCCTCGGCTCTGGCCACCGCACCCGCCTCCACGTCGATAACGTCCAAAGCGCGGCTGCTAACTAAAAACAAGGACAAACAGGGACAAACAGGGACAGACAAGGACAAACAAGGACGACTAACCTCCCCTTTCCCCTTTCCCATTTCCCCTTTCCCTTTTTAATCCCCCAAAAAGTCAATCCATGAAACTTGATCCCACCCAAATGTCCGACTGGCAGATTGCCGCTATCGCCGAAGACAACCTGACACCCATCGCCGACATCGCTCGTGGGTTGGGAATTCAGAACGACGAACTCGCGCAATACGGCACGTTTTATGGAAAGATCGACGCAGGTAAAATTTTAGGCCGACTGGATAGATCGGGTGTCCCACGTGCCAAATACATCAACATAACGGCCATTAGCCCCACACCGCTGGGCGAAGGCAAAACCACGACAACCATGGGGCTTGTCGAGGGTCTCGGCAAACTAGGGCTCAATCCTATCGCCGCAATCCGTCAGCCCAGTGGTGGCCCAACCTTCAACATCAAAGGCTCCGCTGCCGGTGGCGGCCTAGCTCAGTGCCTTCCCCTCTCTCCCCTCTCACTAGGACTGACGGGTGACATTGACGCCATTACCAACGCCAACAATCTCTGCATGACGGCACTGACCGCGCGCATGCAACATGAGCAGAACTATGACGATGCACGTCTCGCTAAAAGCGGCCTGACTCGCCTCGATGTCGATCCTGCGCAGATCAATATGCGCTGGGCTATCGACTTCTGCGCGCAGTCGCTGCGGAATATCACCATTGGCAAAGGCGGGAAGCTCGATGGCTACGAGATGGACTCCGGATTCTACATCACCGTCGCCAGCGAAGTCATGGCCATCCTCGCCGTTTCGCGCGATCTCGCAGATATGCGTCAACGCATGGGCAAGATCGTCGTCGCGTGGTCACGATCTGGCAAACCGGTCACGACGCGTGACCTCGAAGTCGACGGCGCTATGACCGCTTGGATGATCCGCGCCATCAACCCAACCCTCATGCAAACGCTCGAAGGGCAGCCCGTGCTCGTCCATGCTGGCCCATTCGCGAACATCGCCATCGGACAAAGCTCCGTCATCGCAGACCGCTTGGGCAGTGTCCTCGGCGACTACCTCGTCACCGAAAGCGGATTCGGTGCCGATATCGGATTCGAAAAATTCTGGAATATCAAGTGCCGTACCTCACAAATGACACCGGATGCTGCGGTCATCGTCGCCACAGTCCGAGCACTGAAATCGCATGGCGGCGGGCCAGCCGTCAAGCCTGGCGCGAAACTCGACGTGGCCTATACCCGCGAGAACCTCGCGCTCGTCGAAACGGGATGTGATAATCTACGTGCGCACATTGAAACTGTTCGCAAGGCTGGGGTCACACCGGTAGTCTGCCTGAATGCGTTCTACACCGATACCCAAGCCGAGCAGCAGATCGTCAAGCGACTCGCCGATGAAACAGGCGCACTCTTTGCCGTGTCTAACCACTGGCTCAAGGGCGGCGAAGGCGCGATCGAACTGGCCGAAGCCGTTGTCGAAGCAGCCAAGAAGCCCAATTCCTTCAAGTTCCTCTACTCTCTCGACGAACCGGTCGAAACGAGAATCGAAAAGATCGCCAAAGAAGTCTACGGGGCCGACGGCGTCAGCTACTCCGAAGTCGCCACCGCAAAGCTCAAGAAGATCGTCTCCACCCCCGATGTCGCTTCCTTACCCATTTGCATGGCGAAAACCCAGTACTCGCTCTCACACGATCCCCTGCTACGCAATCGCCCGAAGGGATGGACGCTTCCCGTGCAGGATTTCTTAACCTACTGTGGTGCTGGATTCATCGTCCCCGTCGCCGGCGACATCAAGTTAATGCCCGGAACAGCGTCTGATCCCGCCTATCGCCGCGTCGATGTCGATGTCACGACGGGCAAAGTTACTGGGCTCAACTAAGGTCGCAAAGCCGTGCGAAGGAAAATCGGGGGTATTTTGGCAGTGCGTTCAATGTCCGCTATTCGGTCCACTACGGGTGGGATTCAATTTAGTTGAATCCCACCCAGAACCCAGAAGTCAGGAGTCAGAATACAGCATTGATTCTCAACATGTTACGCACAGTTTCGCCATTCTTCCGTGGTGTCACGAGAACAGAGACATGAATTATTTCGCCTAAATTTGCGTAAGTGCTTGATTTCCAACTTCTGACTCCTGACTTCTGACTTCTGACTTCTCTGCGCGTCAAACTATTTTGACGCACACCCGTCCACTACTCGCAACCAAAATAATGATTGCGTTTCTGGCAGGTTTATGTGATATTTGACTCGTAAATCGGATAAACGTCGATTATGTATACAAATTTCACAGAAAAATTAAGTACCTTTGGTTGTACACCTATTTCCGGTGCAACCTTAGATTGTCTTTTGACGGAGTACCACTCGCCAAAGGACAAAGTTTCCAGCATGGTTAAGCAGGACGAACTCCTTCGATTGAAGAGAGACCTTTATTGTGTCTCCCCACGCATCACAGGCCAAAGAATCTCAAAAGAATTAATTGCAAACCACCTTTACGGTCCTTCTTATATTTCCCTTGAAACCGCTCTAGCTTATCACAAGCTTATACCCGAGCGAGTCGAGGGTATACAATCGGTTGTCAGCAAACGCGCGAAAACGTATCGGAATTCTCTCGGGATCTTCACCTACACCACAGTTCCATCTGAATATTTTTCAATTGGAGTCAATCCGGCGCAGACGCTAACAGGTCAGACATTCCTGATTGCATCCCCGGAAAAGGCTCTTTGTGACCTGATTCTACTCCGTCCGAATCTGCGCATTGTATCGGAAAAGGCGATGCGGATATTTTTAACCGAGAACATGCGGATTGATCTCCAAGACGTTTCAAATCCTAATCTGGATATTTTTGATCAGTGCATTGCAACCGGACGCAAAAACAGCGAGCTTCTCTGCCTACGAAAGGTTATAAAAAATGACTGTCTTTGATTCAATGATGACGGATTTCTCTGTTCAGACGGAAACTGACTATCAGAATGCACTGCATGAAGTGATGCAGAAAATTACACTTGCAGGTCTTTACCGCAGTGATTTTTTTAAGCAAGCAGCATTCTACGGAGGGACCTGTCTTCATTTTTTTCATGGGTTGCCGCGTTTTTCAGAGGATCTTGATTTCTCTCTCTTGGGAAAGGATCCGGAATTTTCTCTCGTACCCTATTTTGATGCAATAAAATCAGAGTTTAAAGCCTTGGGCAGGGAGGTAATCCTGAGCCACAAGGAAAAACATGTCAAAAGCGCAATTGAATCCGCTTTTCTAAAAGACGACACCGGCATCTACAATCTGTCCTTTAAAACCGAGCGCACGGTTAAAATCAAGATTGAAGTGGACACCTCGCCTCCGCTGAAATTTCAAACCGAGACGCATCTCCTGATGTTGCCGTTTTCGTTTACAACCCGCAGTTTCAATCTTCCGTGCCTTTATGCGGGGAAGATGCACGCTTTGCTTTTTAGAAACTGGAAGCAAAGAGTAAAAGGACGAGACTGGTACGATTTTGAATGGTACGTGCGACATCGTGTTAAGTTAGATTTAAATCATTTTCAACAGAGAATGCAGCAAAGTCATCCTGCAATCGCGATTCCTGAAAATTTGGCAGACCTCAAAACGATGATTCTCAAACGAATTAAAACACTGGATATTAACGACGTGAAAGTTGATGTGGCTCCTTTTATTAAAGACACATCGGTCCTAGATATTTGGAGTTCGGATTATTTCCGGGCGGTTGCTCAACAGGTACTCATAGAGGTGGAGGATGAAAAACCTTAGTCGTGAGCTTTGTCTATTAAAAATTAGGAATTATGAATTACGAATTGAAATCTGCATTATGTTGAATTATTCTGACTTGTCTGACACGTCTGACCTGTCTGACTAATCCTCATTCACCATGCGAGGCCCCCCATTCGTACCCTGCGAATGGAGGGCGGGTTTTCCTACCCGCCTCGTGCCACGGACAGGAGTGTCCGTGCTCTGTTAGCTGATTCTCCCGCTGCATCCGGTTCATCTTGTAATCCTGTCTAAAACTCCCAGCAAAGCTCCGTGTCTCAGAGCCAACGTGGTGAAGCTTTCAAGCATGAAACACGAAACTTGGAAACCCCCACAGCGCCCTCCGGCCCCTCAGGAAACGATTGCAATCCCGGGGGAGAGACGGAGGCTTTGCACGCGCTTCTCCAGTTTCCAGTTACAACAGCCCCTCCGCAACCACGTCCGCCAGAAGATCCATGCCGGCGTCCGTCAGGTGGTTGCCGGTCTTGGCGTCGAGCAGGGAGTCCGGCGCAAGCCCCTTTCGCCTGCAGGCATCGCGGAAGTCCACGAAGCGGATGCCATGCCCATCGCAAAAGTCTCGGAGCCGGCGGTTGAAGTCATGCAGGATTTCCCTTGGAAAGGGCAAGCCGTCCAAGAAGAAAGTATGGATGCCACGCCCCAGGGTTGCATGCGAGGATGCGGTTCGCGAACGCCTCTTCGCTCGCGAAATGCGGGAGGTAGGCGACTGTCGTTCCGCCAAAGAGCGCACCCATCGCGACCAGAGCCGCCCATCCCGCCTTTTTCCAGGGTAGGCGCATCGCAAGTGCCACGAGCAACCAGGCCATGCCGATCGACGCCACATACGCATACCGTTCTGATAGCACCGCGATGTGCCGCCCCAGCAGGAACGGTGGGAACACCGCGAAAGCGAGCGTCACGGAGATCCACAGCATCGGCAGGACGAGCCGGTTGCGCTTCACCGCCAGACGGAGCACCAGCCCGCCCCACGCCAGGCAGAAGACCAGGCGGCCCCACCAAGCCGCGGAGACCCGCACCGCCTGAGCGGCAACAAGATGATCCGGACAATGTCCCACCGGGGACACCAGCAACCCCAGATACTGCGGGAAGCCCCAGACGGTCGCGCGGCATGCATTGCCAAAGGACGATCCGAGCGGCAGAAAGCCGGGACGCTCGGCCACCTCCTCGGGGCTGAAGCCCAGGGACTCCTGTCCAGCGGCGATCTGCCAGAGCGACAATCCGGCCAGCGCCACCGCGAGCAGAACCAGCGGGCCGAAGCGCCTCCATATCGACGTCCGCGCCAGCCCGCCGGTGTCAAGCACGTTCTTGCTTGCGGCCGCGACGAAAGCACGAAAGCCGACGGGTGCGCGGCAAACTAGTTTGATGCCCCTTGGCTGAATTGGGTGGGATTCAATTTAGTTGAATCCCACCCAGAACCCAGAAGTCAGGAGTCAGAATACAGCATTGATTCTCAACATGTTATGGACAATTTTATCATTTTTTGTGGTGTTGCAAGAGCAGGGACATGAATTATTTCGTCCA
>JBBQIY010000073.1:0-8336 GCA_038325415.1 Kiritimatiellia bacterium | reverse complement strand
ATCACGGACGAATTGCTTGTCAAAGCTGGGCTGTGTCTTGCCCGGTTTATACCCGGCCGCCGGCCAGAAGCGGGATGAATCGGGCGTCAGCACTTCGTCGATCAGGATCAACTCGTCGCCGACCAGCCCGAACTCAAACTTCGTGTCCGCTATAATAACTCCGCGCGTGCGAGCTAATTCAGCCGCGGCTGTGTAGAGATGCAGGCTCACGTCCCGGACTTTGCGCGCTCCTTTTTCGCCGAGCAAGGCAATAGTCTCGTTGAACGTGATGTTCTCGTCGTGGAAGCCCTGCTCAGCTTTGGTCGATGGCGTGTAAACCGGTTCCGGCAATAAATCGGATTCATACAATCCCTTCGGCAGTTTCAGGCCGCGAAACCCTCCCGTGCTGGAATATTCCTTCCATGCCGAACCGCTCAGGTAGCCGCGCACGATCGCCTCGATCGGCAAAGGCTTCGCTTTGCGGACGATCATGGAGCGCCCCTCGAGTTCCGCCCGTGCAGCAGACCCATGCACAACACGCGCCAATTCAGAACCAACATAGTGGTTTGGAATAATACCGATCAACGTATCAAACCAAAACTTCGACAACTGAGTCAGTACTCCGCCCTTGCCCGGAATCGGTGTCGGCAGAACCACGTCGAAACACGAAATCCTGTCCGTTGCGACAATAAGCAGCAGGTTTTCGCCCAAGTCGTAAACGTCCCGAACCTTGCCGCGCGATAGCAAAGGCCACTCCGATAATGTCGATTGCATCAAGGCTTGTTCGCCCATAATCATCTCCTGTAATACGAGTGTGTGCTTCATTTATTCTGAAAGGGGGTATCCGCAGGGCGCAAAGGCTCCCAGGATGTCGCGATTCGTTGATCTTCTTCCGAATCGCGACAAACAGGTATGGGGAGACGATTGCGGCAAGCGGACACCCCTTTCAAGGGACTCAGAGACCGACGCGTTTTTTCAATTCCGCAAGTTGGGTCTTCATCCGGGCAGGAAGTCTGTCGCCAGCGGTATTGAGATACTCCTCAATCTCCGGCACTTCACTCTTCCAGCCTTCCACATCGATGCGCAGCAGTTCGGCGATTTCCGCCTCGCTGATTTCCAGTCCGCTGACATCCAGATCACCCGTGTTCGGCACATAGCCGACCGGCGTCTCGACGGCACTGATCTTTCCTTCAACGCGCTCGCACATCCATTTCAGAACGCGGCAGTTGTCGCCGAAGCCCGGCCACAGCCATTTGCCGTCGCTGGACTTGCGGAACCAGTTCGTATAGAAGATCTTCGGCGCCTTGACCCCGAGCTTATCGCCCATGTTGAACCAGTGCTGCCAGTAGTCGCCGATGTGATAACCGCAGAACGGCAACATCGCCATCGGGTCGCGCCGAATCGCTTTCTTAGCATCCAGCGCAGCGGCGGTGGCTTCGGATGCAGCCGTAGCACCCATATAGACACCGTGATCCCAGTTATAGGCCTCGGATACAAGCGGGACGAGTTTCGTCCGGCGTCCGCCAAAGACGAAGATATCGATCGGCACACCGGCGGGGTCTTCCCAGTCCGGACAGATCACCGGGCACTGACGTGCCGGAGCGGTGAAACGCGCGTTGGGGTGAGCACCCTTGACGGACTTGCCATCGGCATCCTTCTTGTCCGGCGTCCACTCGTTGCCCTTCCAGTCGATACCGTGCTTGCACTCAACATCCATGTCCTCCCACCAGATATCGCCGTCATCCGTCAGGACGCAGTTGGTGAAGATCGCGTTTTCTTTAATGCTTTCCATCGCCATCGGGTTGGACTTGTAGCTGGTACCCGGGCAAACGCCGAAGAATCCGGATTCCGGATTGATGGCACGCAGGCGTCCATCCGGTCCCTGTTTCATCCAGGCGATATCGTCACCGATGCACTCGCACTTCCAACCTTCAATGGAGGGCTGAAGCATGGCGAGGTTGGTCTTGCCGCAAGCACTCGGGAAGGCGGCCGCAATGTGGAATTGCTTACCCTTCGGATCGGTCAGGCGCAAGATGAGCATGTGCTCAGCCATCCAACCTTCGCGACGGGCCATCGGGGATGCGATGCGCAGCGCCAGGCACTTCTTGCCCAGCAGCGCGTTTCCGCCGTAACCCGATCCGTAGGACCAGATGAGGTTTTCTTCCGGGAAATGTGCAATATACTTCTTTTCGATCGGAGCGCAAGGCCAGGTGCTGTCCTTCTGGCCGGGTTCAAGCGGTGCACCCACGGAATGCATGCAAGGGATGAACTCACCTTTCTCGCCAAGCGTCTCGAGCACCTTGATACCGACGCGCGTCATAATGTGCATGTTCACAACAACGTAAGGCGAATCGGTCAATTCAACACCGATCTTCGAAATCGGCGACCCGACGGGACCCATGCTGAAAGGAATGACGTAGAGCGTGCGGCCCTTCATACAGCCCTTGTAAAGTTCACGCATGATCGTTTTCAGCTTAACCGGATCGATCCAGTTATTGGTCGGGCCAGCCTCTTCCTGAGTCCGGCTTGCAATGTACGTGCGGTCTTCAACGCGTGCCACATCGCTGGGATCGCTGCGGAACAGGTAGCTGTTGGGGCGCTTCTTCAGCGGAGTCGCTGCTCCGGAATCAACCATGATCTTGATCATGGCGTCGTATTCGGCCTTTGAGCCATCACACCAGTGAATTTTATCCGGATTACAGAGACTCGCCATCTCCTCGACCCAGGCAATCAGTTTAGCATTCTTAGTCATTGTCGTCATGTGCGCATCCTTTCGTGTTTTACAAAAATAAAAAAAGCCAGCCAGCCATATAAAGACTCTTGCTGACTCTGCGCTTCGATGAGCCCCCCGCCGAAGCGGGCCGCCATCAACTCACAACCTGTGGTAGTCAGATCAAAACGGGTTTCTCTTCAGATACCAGCCACCTGATCTGCTTATGTGCGAAGGAAATTTAGAATATCGGCGGATAAAAGTCAAGGATTATTTCGTATTCAATTGCAAAAAATGCACTCGCACAGAATTCAGAGAATTATTCCGAGTCTACCGCCTCGGCGTTACGATGTAAGAAGTCGCGAGTCGCGAGTCCCTAGTCGCTAGTTTTGGCAGCGGGATGCGGATGCAAAACGGAGGGCGGGTTTTCCAACCCGCCACGTGTCGCGGACAGGAATGTCCGCGCTCCTGTGGTTCAGAAATCGAAAGACCCACTCTGCCACTCTCTCAAGGTGGGGCTCGGCCGTCTCGGCCAGCCGCACTCGGCACGCGCACCGCGCGTCGCCGCCTCGTCTCCCCAGATGAGGGGCGTCCCCGCCCCGAAGTCTCCTCCAAGGTGGGGCTCGGCCGTCCCGGCCAGCCGCACTCGGCACGCGCACCGCGCGTCGCCGACCTGCGCTTCTCGACCCAACGACCCCAATCGACTCATCGACCCACCCCTTTCAAACGGGGTCTGGGGCGCCCCCAGCGGAAACTACGCCCTACTACCTCTCTTCAAACTTCCCCTAGCCAGTTGTCAATCAGCGCACGGGCGAGACTAAGCTTCGAGGGCAGCTCGGGCAAAGCCTCTCGCGCGAAAAAACGCGCCTCTTTGAGTTCCGCCTCTTGTAGCCGGATTTCTCCTGACACATAGTCCGCGTTGAATCCAATCATCTGTCCGCAAGGATACGGTCACGGCTGACTCCCAAAATAGTGAACGTTGCCGATCGTGAGTCCCGTCTCTTCCATGACTTCACGCATCACACATTGTTCGAGCGTTTTGCCAGGTTCGAGGAACCCTGCCACAAGCCCGTAAAACGTTCCCTGAAATTATGCGCCCGCACCATCAGTACCGAGTCCTCTTTGTGCACCAGCACAATCACAGCCGCCGCAATAGTCGGGTATATCTCCATGCCGCACGACGTGCATTGTTTCATGATCGGTCCGATATGCTCAGTCCTGTTGCCGCATCGGGAACAAAATTTCGTGGTGGAATCCCAGAAAAGTAACTCCGCGCCGTGACCCGCTTTCTCGTATTTCTGATCATCACCGCCAGTACGCCGCAGAAGAGCAGCGCACAGGGGATGCCGAATATCCAATCTCCACATCTCGAATAAAGCGTCCCACCCGGATTGGCAACCAGCGGCACCGGATGCGAAAAGAATCCGCCTTCCGCATCTTTCGAACTAGCTCCGTACGAAGTTAAAACGGCTGTCACACCGCGGTTGGAACTGCGAACCATTGGCACACCATTTTCTACGGCACGGAAGACCGCTTGAGCATGGTGCTGCTTCGGTTCGGACGAGCCGAAGAACCAAGCGTCGTTGCTCTGCGTGATGAGAATCGTTGCGCCTGCCTTCACCGCCGCCCGTGAAAGGCTCGCCACGGTATCCTCGAAGCAGATCAACGGACTCACCCGCACAGTGCCGCCTGCAATCGCCATGACGACCGGGCCTTTGCCCGGCGAGCATGAAACGCCCGCTGGTGCGAACCGCTGAAGAAAGGTCAGCGTCTTATCGGCTGGAATATATTCGCCGAACGGGACGAGGTGCTGCTTCCGGTAGACACCCTCGATGACGCCGTTCGTTCCGAAGAGAAATGAGGAATTGTAAACGTGCTCAACGCCAGCACCATCCGTCCACAGTTCCGTTCCTCCGGCAAGAATCGGGGTTCCGAGCGTCTGGGCGAAACCGAGCACATTAGCTTCAAGTTGTGCATTCGGCATGCTGGCATAGAGAACTGTCTCAGGCCACACAATCAAATCGGGCTTGAACATTCCCAGCGTTTGCGTGTACTCGGAAAGCGCCTTGTAGCCAGCGTGCCACTCGTCATCGTTCGACACGAAGATGCAAGGCATGCTCGGATTCACGGCACCGATCGATACGGTGTCGGCTCTCGCCTCGTCAAGGCGCAGCGCTTTGATTCGATGTGTTCCCCAGACCATCACCGTCAGCAATACAACGAGCGAGAGCATGAGATCAAGATGGCGTCGTGACGATTCAGACCGTCCTCGAATATTGCGCCACATTCTTACGCCAGCTCCTGCGATCCCCGAGTTAACGAGAACGATCACGAACGACACCGCGTACACCCCACCGAGCGAAGCCACCTGCACCACAGGTAACAGGCTTGTTTGCGAAACGCCAAGCGCATTCCAGGCAAATCCAGTCAGCAACGTTGAACGCAAATACTCCGTACCGCACCACAGAAGCGACACAACCACTGGGAGTCCCGTTTCGAATGCGCTACGCCGCCAGCCGGTTGTGGCAGAGTCTCCACCCTGCCACAGGTATGACGCGGCCATACCGAAGAGACCCATAAACATCGCACACCAGGTGCTGAGCCCAATGAGGCCAAATGTAACGAGCAGCACAGGACCGCCGTTATGACGCAATTCCATGAGCCATGAAAGGGAAAGGAGCCAGAACGCGAGTCCGAATACAAAACCAAAACGGAATCCTTCGCGTGGTTTCGAAAAACGGATCATCACCAGCAACGGAACCAAACAAAACCAAGCGGCATCCGATTGATTCGCATCCGGGAAAGCAAGCGAGAGCGCTGCGCCAGTGATCGCGCAGAGAAGATACGTTGCGGCTTTTTTGATTTTGGCGGTTGTTTCGGGTGAAGACATATCGAAAATTATGAATTACGAATTATGAATTACGAATTGGGAGTGTGTGGACTTTGCCACAAGAAACACAAAAAAATAAAAGGTGGGTGAATTTTAGACAAGATTACAAGATTAACCGGATGCGGGGGTAAATTTGGAATGAGGAATTGATGTCTGTACTAGCGACTAGCCACTAGCCACTAGCGACTAGCGACTTCTCCTAGCGACTTCTCCTAGCGACTTCTCTTACGCTTTTCTGTTGAAATCAAAATCGATCGCGTCAAGTAGCGCATGGGCGAGTACATTGTGTCCGGGAATGTTCGGGTGAACGCGATCCCACGCAATGTAGGCCGAGTGGCAATGAGCAAGCAGGCGGTCGGCATACGCTTGCGCATCGACAAAGATAACGCCATGCTTCTCGGCAAGCTTTTTACAGATCGCCCCGTACTTCATCGTCTGTGCGGCCATCGCATCGGTCTTGTTGAGTTCCCAGAAGACTGGGGTCATGATGAGAAGACCCTTCACCACAGGTTTCGTGGCAACGATCAGATCCTCGAGCGTCTTCTCATATTCGGCGGCATAGACATGCGTCTCGGGCATCTGTGGAATATCGAACTGGCGCCAGATATCGTTGATGCCGATCATGATCGAGACCCAGTCTGGCTTAAGGTCGATGACATCGGATTGCCAGCGGGCCTTGAGATCGCGCACGTTGTTTCCGCTAGATCCCATGTTCACCACACGGATCATGTAGTCGGGATAAACGGACGTGAGGATGCCTTGAATAATATTCGGATATCCCGTGCCATGGGGATTGAAGAGGCCTTCGGCAACGGGACGGTTGCGACCCGCGTCTGTCACGGAATCGCCAATCAGGAGAAACTTGCTGTTCTTTTCTATTTTCATGGAGCGAGTGGTTAGTAGCAAGTGGGGGTTATGGGTTAAGTTTTATCCACAGATTACGCAGATTAACGCAGATGTGGGTGGGGGAGGAGGTGTTTGGGATTGTAAGAATTACGAATTATGAATTTGGGAGGGTGTGGTGTTTTAGACAAGATTACAAGATTTACAAGATTGGTAACTTTACCCTTTGTCGCGAACTTTGTCGGGAATAAAAAGAGAGAGAATTGTGATCTCAGGAAGGCAGGAAGTGTGTATAGGGTGTATCGCGGAGCAAAATGGGTCAGTCATGTCAATCAGGTCAATCGGGTCAAAAAATTGAATAGGAGAAATTTTAATAAAGATCTACAGAAACCCCTTTGTATTCTTCACAGCTTGCGCTGCAACGAGTGCTTTGAGATGGGTGAAAACCAGAGTTCGCTGTTCGGCCAATTCCCCTTGAATGGTTGCGCCAGCGGCGCGGGCATGTCCACCACCGCCCCACGCCGCACAAATCTCTGAGGCATCATAAGGTTCGCTCGCGCGAAGGCTGATGTTAATTGGTTTCCCAAGAAAAACTTGTCGAATGAAAACCGCAATTTCAACCCCTTTCACGGAGCGCGGGATATCCACAAAACTATCAGAATCCATAGAGGTGCACTGCTCCGCCTCGTAATCGGCGGGACCTAGGCTTACGACAGCAACGCGTCCATCGTCGGAAAGCTCAATCGATTCGAGCAGGCGTTGCTGAAGATGTAATTGACGAAGATTCACGCGGCAGAATATCACATCGTTGATCATTGAAAATCGCGCGCCCTTTTCAAGCAATACGGCTGCACGCCGCAAGGTCTCAGGGGATGTGCTGGGATAGGAGAAACGCCCGGTATCCGTCACCATGCCAAGCCACAGCGCTTCTGCAACCCCGCGCGTCATGGGCAAGTCGCCAGCTTCGATGACGGACTGCACGAGTTCGGCTGAAGAGCTTGATGAGGGATCAATCAGTTCAAGCGGGGCGAATCCGGAATTGCTCTTGTGATGATCGATGCAGAAGCCAAGGATCGTCGAGGCATGGCCGCGCAAGGCTTCAGGAATGCGAGAGACGTCCCCGCAATCAACCACAACCATGACGTCGCCTTCGGCGGGAACATAGTCTTTTGCGGGAATGATTTCGTTCAAGCCCTCAAGAAAGCCGAATTCGTCTCCGAGCGGTTCGATACCGACGCAGACGGCGCGTCGACCGGCGGCTTGCAGACTGAGGCAAAGTGCAAGGGCTGCGCCGGCGGCATCGCCGTCGGGACGAAGATGTGCCGCGATGACGAGGCGCCCGGGACAGTCGAGAATCGCCCGAGCCATTTCAGAAGGGTTAATTTTCATCCGAGAACCTCGCGGACTTTGGCGGCAAATTCCTTCATTAAAAAAGGTTTCTGGATAAAATGCACGCCATCATCTAGGATGCCATTGGGGGAGATGATATCGGCCGTATATCCGCTCATCAAAAGACGTCTCAGGTCAGGATGGTGCGAGAGCAAGTTGTCAGCGAGATCTCTTCCATTCATCTCGGGCATGACCACATCGGTGATGAGCAAATCAATCCGTCCGGCGTGTTCCTGAGTTATGCGGATGGCCTCGCCCGGGCTGGCGGCGGACAAAACGGTATAGCCCAGTCTGATGAGCATCCTCTTCGTCATTTCCAGAATCGTCGCTTCATCCTCCACCAGCAGGATCGTTTCGCTGCCGCGTTCAACGGGTTGGATTGCCGCAGGTACCGACAAGGGTGCCGCCAGGGGCTCCTGCGGAGGAAAGTAGATTTTGAAAGTCGTGCCTTGTCCCGGGGCACTCTGAACATGAATAAATCCATTGTTCTGCTTGACGACTCCGTAAACTGTCGCCAGCCCCAGT
>JBBQIY010000072.1:0-8383 GCA_038325415.1 Kiritimatiellia bacterium | reverse complement strand
CGTTCGGAGCTAGAAGAAGTGAATGGACCGTTGACCTTCAGTGGGTATGCCCCAGAACCGTCAGCCAGCGAAATCTTCAGAGATGCAGGACTAGTCGATTCACCTGTAAGCTCTACGGTAAGGCTTTGGGATACGTCGTGGATTGAATAAACAACCCATTCGCCCTGAGCGAGTTCAAGGCAAAGTTTTTCCCATCCACATTGAAATCCAGGACCGCGTACGAAGACTTCGCCACGTCGCGGCTTGATTTCCATTCCTGTGTCAGCGCGATATTTATAGAGGTTGCCTTTCGGGCGTGATCCGCTGCAAGAGTCGGCACCAAGGTCGAAGTCTGTCGCCATCAGCAGAACGTCATCTCGGCGAAGGAGTGCATTGACGATGGTGTCATTTCGGTGGCAGTTTTCGGCTTGAATATTGAAGAGATACTCGTCAAAAATCTTTTGAGCCTCTAGGTAGGTTGGGCGTGGGCCTCCTTTGACGAACTCGCGGATTTTATCCCAGCCTGCTGGCTCCTTGAGTTCAAGTGGCGCTGGATTGCCGCACATTCGCTTCCATGTCCAGAAGTTGAATCCAACGCCCAGTTTCACGGAAAGGGGGAACATCGCCCCACACCATTCGAGACGGTTTTCGCCGCTTTCGCCGAGCCAGATAGGGACGTTGTGTTTTTTCGAAAGCTCCAGCCATTCGGTGTAACATTCCTCGCCGGGTAGATTGCCGTAACGATGAAAATGGATGATCATCTGGGAATCATATTTTTTGTAAAAAGTATCGGTCCGCGATGCCCAGTTGGCTCCTTCGATGGATACGGCATGGCGTATATCTATTTTACGGATGGCGGCGATGCAGTCATGGTAAAAACGGACAAGTTCAGGATGCAGGTACTCGACATCGGGTTTGTTCGGGATGGAAGTTCTGATGGGTTCGTTGAGTAAATCGTAGGCGGCAACGATCCAGCGATCACGGTAGCGACGGGCGATTTCTTCCCACAGGGCGATCGTCCTATCGCGACTTTCTTTGTCGATGAAGAGGCGCGGCAAGTCGTCGAAGCAATCATCAATGTTGGAACCTGTCTGCCCCCCCGGGGCACCATGAAGATCGAGGATGGCATACAGATTAAACTCTTCGCACCAGCCGAGACAACGATCAATCAACTGGAATCCCTCTTCAAGGAAATTCAAGCCCGGCTCATCGGCGAGGAGAATTGTGGAGTTGATCGGGATGCGGATGGAGTTGAAGCCCATTTCTGCGATCATTTCGATGTCGCGTCTCGTGATATAGGTATCTTGGAAGGTCTTCCAAAATTTCTGAGAATACTCGGTGCCGGTCAGGTGACGAATGACAGCGGCAATACGGTGTGGGCGGTCAAAGATCCCACCTGATTTCCACATATATCCCTCGGGAAGAAGCCAGTTTCCGAGGCCAATGCCAGAGAGGATGATTTCCTCGCCTTGCTCATTGACGGTTTTTCTGCCATCGATTTTGAGGAATCCTTTTACAAGAGATCGGTGAGTTTTTACGTTCATATTTTAAGCTTTGTGGAATCGGTTGGTAGGATTTGCTGTTGTAGGGCTGAAACAGCGGGGGAGAGTTGGGATCGCTTTCGGGTCTTCACGCCTGTTGCCATGATCAGGCCGGCAACGACAGCCCAGAACATAATGGTGCCGAACATCAGGATGCCGAGTGCAGTGGATTCGGTGCGAGGAACCTTGACCACATCCATCATAAACTGAAGGGTGTTCTCGCGGACGCCGGCACCTCCGGGTGTAAGAGGAATCGCGGCTACTGTATTCGCAATGGGTGAGATCACCAGCAGATCGCGCAGAGGGAGCGTCATGGAAATCGCTCGACTGAGCAGAAAATAACAGCAAACATCGGTAATGTGGTTGGTAATGGAAAGTGCAAAGGTCGCGATGGCGGCGAGAGGGTGGGTGAGGCAGATTCGGAAAGTCTCCCAGACGTGTAGTAGGGTTGTTAAGATTTTCTCCGCGAGTCCGTTTGGGGCAGGGTGGAGCTTTTTGGCAAGTCGGCCCCAGTCAATGGCGGTCAGCAGAAGGATGACAATTATTGCTGCCGCGCAGGCAAAATAAATGCAAGTGCGGAATGCCATTAAGATGCGGCTATTATCGAAGAAATCTCGTCGAAAAAGCGAAATCGTCGTTACGAAAAACACCATGGCAATCAGCCCGATGAGCCGTTCCGCAGCGATTGAAGTTATCGCCGCTGTGCGCCGCCCCGGGCATTTGACTGCGATCCAAGCCGCTTTGACAAAGTCGCCCCCTGTCGCACCGGGCCCAATGACATTAAAGAAGTGTCCCGTTGCATAAAGGCGCAGCGCCTCAAGGTAAGTGACGGGAAGTTTGAGCGTGCGTAGCAGGATGTACCATCGCGTCATACCACACATGAGCGAGACGCTGAATAAAGCCACGCCTGCGATGAGATAGCCGGGACGGTCTGTTGCTGATTGTAGCGTAGCGCCCAGTTCGGCTAAGTTGCCCGACCGGTGAATGAACACGCCGAGAAGGAGAACCGCGAGTGCCATTGCACCTGCGGTCAGCCCTATCTTTCTCCATTGGCCTCGCGTGACTTGTCTACTCATTTTTTTGTTGACTAATGACTAATGACTAATGACCTATGGCTAATGGCTAATGGCTAATGACTAATGACCAATGACTAATGACTCATGACTAATGACCAATGACTAATGACCAATGACTCATGACTCATGACTATCGAATCTTAACTAAAAAAATGAAGAGGATTGGCATGACGAGCGTTTGAATCAGAACAAACCGCATCAGAACTTGCGCATTCGTCCAATGCAGGTTGCGGCGGCAATGATCGTGGAGCGGGAAGCGAACCCGATGAAGTTGACGAGCCATCCAGCATGGCCTCTTGGCCTGCGGAGCTTGATCGGCTATTGACACCGAATTCTGGTTTGGGTTTGTGGTTTCAAACCCGAATTTGGTGAGCATTTTTAGGAGTAGAAGTTTAAGAAGGCCTGTTCCACCGTTGACTAGTACAATCGGGGCTACGACGAGGACCAGGAATGGGTTGCCGCAAACGAGGACAGCGATCCCCACGAGAAGGCCCAGAAAACGAGAACCGGCGTCACCCATAAGCACCTTGCTCGGTTCAGCGTTATACCAGAGGTACCCAGCGATGCCCCCGGCGACGGTTGCGGTGAGGATGCCCCAGCGTGCACCTTCCGGATTGTGTGGAATGAGTAGGTATGCGGAAATTTTTTCGTGCCCGACAACGCCATAGAGAAAGATTGCCAGCGCGAAGAGGGACATCAAGGTAAGCGTCCCGGCAAGTCCGTCGACGCCATCGGAACAGTTGGTCGCATTCATGGTCATCCACAGGAGCGGCACTGCCATCGCGATATACCACCACCAGTCAAGAAGCACAGGCGTTTTAATGAAAGGGAGCCAAATTTCGACCGCTTGGCAACGGCAGAGAAAAATCGCGGTGACAAAGGCGACTGCGGCATCAAGGAGGCCTTTGCGCAGGCGTCCCCATGGTTTTGTGGCTTTATCGTCCAAGTATCCCGTGTACATCGCCGCAAAAAGGCAGGCAACAATTGCCCATTGCTGGTTGACCAGCAAATACCATGAAGAAGGCTTTGCCAGAAGGGACTTGAGCCCAGATAAGAAGGATCCGAAGGTGGGAGCCGTATCAATACCGGGGCCTGAAAAAGGTAGGACGAAAATCAGAACTGGTATGACCAGCAACAGGATGATGTAACCCGCACCCGTCGGTTTGCCAACTGACGCCGTTCCCTCCTTGACGTGAACTTTGCCACGGTCACGCGGCAGAATTCGCCAGAGACGGGGAAGGAAAAACCAGACGGCAAGTGCCGCCAACATCGCACCAAGACACGTCAAGACGAGATGCGAACCCATGATACGAAATGGCCCCCACAAGTTCGTGAGAAACTTCAAATGAAAAAGCATACTTTTCTATCGCCTTATTTAAAAATTGTTGATGGCGATTGTAGCATACGCAGAGTCGGAAAAGAATCGTAAAAAGTTGAGAGCGCTTACCCTGGGTGGGATTCAATTTAGTTGAATCCCACCCAGAACCCAGAAGTCAGGAGTCAGAATACAGCATTGATTCTCAACATATTACGCACAGTTTCGCCATTCTTCTGTGGTGTCGCAAGAACAGGGACATGAATTATTTTGTCAAAATTCGCGTAAGTGCTTGATTTCCAACTTCTGACTCCTGTCTCCTGGCTTCTGACTCCTGTGGGCGTCAAACTATGTTGACGCACACCCGCTTACCCTAACTCTTAATCATGCGCTTTTGCATGGCCTGTTCGGTGGCCGTGCGGGCGATGCGGGTGGCAATGAGCCCATCTTCGCAAGAGGGCAGCGGTTCTGATCCTTGCCCATCTCGATCTTGGAGAATAGCTTTGTACATGGCAAGGAAATCCTTCTCCTCCTCAAAGGGAAATTTTTCTACACCGTTTTTATTGTGGATCTGGAAGGTCTGGTGTGCCTTGTCGTATCGGATGAACCCCTCCGTGCCGATGATATCGTAGGAGAAAAAAAGGGGAGGGTCTTGTGTGGTATGCCCGTATGAGAAGGAGCATTCTGCCATGGTATGAACGCCATTGGCATGATCCATATGTACCCACATGTGATCGGGAGCCTTGTGGTCATCGACCCAAGCACCGTGGCCGCACCATGCGACGGGTTCGCTTCCGCTCCAGAAGCGCGCCAGATCGATTTGATGAACGCCGCAATCGACGAGAGGGCCACCTTCGGTCATGCGATTCTCACGACGCGGGTTCAAGGTCAAGCTTTCGGTGTCTGAATATTTTCCGCGACACGCCCAGTTGAAGACAAAGCGCAGGGCTCGCAAGTCGCCAATCGCTTTGGTGTCGATGAGTTGCTTTATTTTGCGCGAGACGGAGCTGAAACGGTAGCAGTAAGTCATATACAGGCGAATACCGGACTCCTGAACGAGCTTCAAAATAAGTTCGCAATCCTCGTCGGTCAAGGCGAGTGGTTTTTCGCAGATGACATCGACGCCATGGGCGGCAGCCGCCCGAATGTTGTCAAGATGCGCCCAAGGCGGGGAGGCGATAACCACGAGGTCGAGCCCCATGTTCCAAAATTTTTCCTCATCATCGAACGCATCGAAAAAGCCAAATTGATTCCTTAGCTTTTCAGCCGATTTAAGCGTCGGGGAGAAGAGTGCTATTTTCTCGATGCCCTCAAGCATCGCAATGGCGGGAAGGTGTCTGAATTCGGCTACAATTCCACAGCCCATAAGGCCAAGTCTGGTACGCATCATAATATCTCCTTACATCTGGCTTAAGTGTAGCATTCAAAGCGAGCTGTCACAAGATGAAAGTGGAAAACGGGCAATGAGCCATAACCCTGCATAAGTCGTTGATAATAAACAAGGAATTTTGAACTTTGAACCCTGCATTCTGTACCCGATGTGAGTGCAAAGATTTGTAATTGAACTTTTTTTTGCCAGAGGGCAAAAAAGGCATTGATTTTTAACGTAGCATCATGCAATACTAAACGCGTTTTCAATTGAGTTGTCGGCGAACTTCCACGCCTGTGTGGGCGTTCTTAAGGCAGAACTGAATATCACAATTGCCGGGCTCAAATCCCGGTGGAAATGGCAGGTGACCCGAATTGAATAAGCTCACGCAGCAGGATACACCCATTCACAAGGCATTAGAAGAACAACGCATGAACCGGCTTGCCCATTTCGATGTGCCCGGTCATAAAGGCGGACGCGGAAACAAGGAGCTGACCGAGTTTCTCGGCGCGACCGCGATGAGTCTCGATGTGAACTCGATGAAACCGCTCGATAACTTGTGCCATCCGATTTCGGTCATCAAGGATGCACAGGAACTCGCGGCTGCCGCATTCGGGGCTGACGAATCATTTTTTATTGTTAATGGGGCGACTGCTGGTGTGCAGGCGATGATCATGTCGGTGTGCAACACCGGCGACAAGATCATCATGCCGCGCAACGTCCACCGGAGCGCGATCAACGCGCTTGTGGTCTGCGGTGCCCTGCCAGTCTATATCAATCCAGGTACCAATAAAGAACTCGGCATTCCACTGGGCATGTCGACGCTGGATGTGAAGCGTGCGATTGCGGAAAATCCGGATGCCAAGGCGATCCTTGTTAACAACCCGACTTACTACGGGATCTGCTCCAATCTCCCTGAGATTGTCGCACTTGCCCATGCCAATCACATGCTCGTACTCGCGGACGAGGCGCATGGAACGCACTTCTATTTTCACGACAAGCTTCCAATCTCGGCCATGGCGGCGGGTGCCGATATGGCGGCGGTGAGTGTACACAAGACGGGTGGTTCTCTGACACAAAGTTCGATTCTGCTGACTCGCAATTCCGTAAACGCAGACTACGTGCGCCAAGTCATCAACCTGACTCAGACAACCTCCGCCTCCTACCTGCTTCTCTCCTCGCTCGACATTGCGCGAAAGAATCTTTATCTTCATGGCTATGCGATGTTCACCAAGACCATTGACTTTGCGAACTATGCCCGTGACGAGATCAACCGTCTCGGCGGCTACTATGCTTTTGGCACTGAGCTGGTGAATGACGACACCGTTTTTGCATTTGATACGACGAAGCTCTCTGTCCATACTCGCAATATCGGGCTTGCTGGCATCGAGGTCTACGATCTGCTTCGCGATGACTACGGGATTCAAATTGAGTTCGGCGACATCGGCAACATTCTGGCGATTGTCTCCGCTGGCGACCGCAATATGGAGATTGAAAGATTGATTTCCGCTCTTGCGGAAATTAAGCGTCTTCATGAGAAAGACTCCCGCGGACTCTTCGATCACGAATACATCAATCCGCAGATCGTCATGGGTCCGAAAGATGCGTTCTATTCGAAGAAGAAGGCGGTTCTTCTCGAGGACAGCGTTGGCCATGTTTGCGGCGAGTTCGTGATGAGCTATCCTCCAGGAATACCGACGCTTGCTCCTGGCGAACGTATTACCCAGGACATCCTCGATCATATCGTGTATTCGATAGAAAAGGGTTGCTTCATGACGGGTACTGAGGATATGAGCATGGAGTATATCAACGTGGTTGCGGGCCGTTGAACCTAGCCCATCCCTGCAAGCAACTTGCAGGGCGAAGCGCGTCGCTGAGCGCGAGGAACATTTCCTCTGATGATCTTCGTAATCACATTTAATTCTTGTCTCACCATTGGAATCAATCGTTATGGAACTATGGTATACCGACCAGCATACGAAAGCTGTTCAGCTTTCAATCAAGAGTAAGCGCCAGCTTGCAAGTCATCAGAGCGAAATTCAGCGTATCGATATTCTCGAAACGTATGAGTACGGACGAGTGCTCGTTCTGGATGGCGAACTCATGATCACTGAAAAGGACGAATTTATCTACCATGAGATGATCACGCATGTCTCGATGGCCGTTCATCCAAATGTACGAAACGTTTTGGTTATCGGTGGCGGTAATGGCGGAACCATCCGAGAACTGACCAAATATAAAACCATTGAGAATATCGACATGGTGGAGGTCGATAAGGACGTTGTGACGCTGTGCATGGTTCACATGCCGTTCACGGCGTGCAAGCTTCAGGATCCACGCGTCCACATCTATTTTGAGGAAGGCCTCCGCTTCGTTCGGGCTAAGAAATCTGAATATGACCTCATCATCGTCGATTGCGCCGACGCCTACGGTCCAGCAGAAGGGCTTTTTACCCGTGAGTTTTATGGCACGTGCTTTAGGGCGTTGCATGATGACGGTATTCTCATCAATCAGCATGAGAGTCCGTTCTACAGCGAGCATTCGATGATGGTTCAGAAGGCCCACAAACAAATTGCATCCGTGTTTCCGCTGAGCATGGTTTACCAATGCCATATTCCTTCCTATCCCTCGGGCCATTGGCTCTTCGGCTTCGCCTCCAAAAAGTATCATCCCATCGACGATCTCAACGATGCGAAGTGGAATGAGCTCGGACTCAAGACGCGGTATTATAATACGGATCTGCACAAGGGGTGCTTTTATTTGCCCACGTATGTCAAAGAACTTCTAGCCTAGAAATTCTTTAATTACGAATTATGAATTACGAATTGAAAAATATTGAAAAACGTTTCAGTCTTTCTTCTTTTTAAACAAGAATCTAACACAATCATTTTAGAGGTAAAAACACATGAGTCGAGTACTGATAATTGGAGCTGGCGGCGTCGCTGGCGTGGTGATACACAAGTGCTGTCAGAATTCGGAGATTTTTTCCGAGATTTGCATTGCCAGCAGAACGAAGTCGAAGTGTGATGCCTATAAGGCTAAGCTCGATGGCGGTCGCACACAGATTACGACAGCGAAGGTGGATGCTGACAATGTGCCAGAG
>JBBQIY010000071.1:0-8491 GCA_038325415.1 Kiritimatiellia bacterium | reverse complement strand
GGTAGTGGCGGCGCACCGCTACAACCTCAGCCGGACCGACCTCGAGGCGGTGTTGCCACGAGTGGCCGAAGTTCCGTTCGACTCCGACCGTAAGCTGATGTCGACCGTACACAAGCTACCAGAGGTCGGTGCGATGCCGTCCACGATCTCCAGCATGGCGGCAGGCTTGGACGGCTGTCCATACGTGGCGTTCACCAAGGGCGCGGCCGACAACATGCTGGCGATCTGCGACCGCGTGTTCAGTGGTGGGCAGGTGCGGCCTCTGTCCGACGACGACCGGGCGAGGATTCAGGCCGCCAACAGCAAGATGGCCTCGAACGGGATTCGCGTGCTGGGCATCGGTTACCGCGGAATCCTCGACGTGCCGGAGGGCCAAGACCCGAGTAAGGTGGAGCGTGAGCTCGTGTTCGTGGGTCTAGTCGGTATGATCGACCCCGCTCGACCCGAGGCGAAGGATGCGGTGGCCAAGTGCAAGACGGCTGGGATACGCACGATCATGATCACCGGAGACCACCCGGACACGGCTCGCTACATCGCCACCGAACTCGGGATGACCACATCCGACGGGCGAGTCATCACGGGTGTCCAGTTGGAGAAGATGAGCGACCCGGACCTGAAGGAAGCGCTCAAGGATGCCAACACAAACTGCTTCGCTCGCGTTTCGCCGGAGCATAAGTTGCGCATTGTCGGCGCCCTGCAGGAGCTGGGCAACATCGTCGCCATGACCGGCGACGGCGTGAACGACGCGCCAGCCCTTAAGCGCGCCGACATCGGCGTCGCGATGGGCATCACCGGCACTGACGTCGCGAAGGAGGCGGCGGACATGGTACTGCTGGACGACAATTTTGCCACCATCGTGGCTGCTGTCGAAGAGGGTCGCGTGGTGTACGACAACCTGCGACGCTTCGTGATGTTCTCGATCTCGGGTAACATCGCGAAAGTGATCATCGTGGCGCTGTCGCCGCTGATTGGCCTCGCCGCGATGCTTAAGCCGATCCAGATCCTGTTTTCTAACCTGCTCACCGACGGCCTGCTCGGCCTCGGCATGGGTATGGAGGCGGCGGAGAAGAAAACGATGCAGCGACCGCCTTATTCGTCGCAGGAGAGCCTTTTCTCCCGCGGTGTAGGCATCCACATCGCCATTATCGGCCCCGTGATCGGGTTGCTGCTCCTGCTGATGGGCTATTTGCAGTGGCAACAGCTCGGCCTCCCGAATCTGCTGCTGATCAAGAACGAAGCGGCCCGCAACGCGCTGCTCACCGACCCCAAGGTGATGATGTGGGGAACGCTCATGTTCACGGCTCTCGCGATGATGCAGGTGGGCCGCGCGTTCAGCTCGCGTTCGTTCTTCGAACCGTTTTGGAAGCAGCCACTCCGTACGAACAAGGTGTTGGTGGGCATGATCCTCGCGGTCGTGGTGTTACAAATGTTCGTCGTCTACACGCCCAGCGTCCAAACTTTCTTCTCCGCCGTCGGACTGAGCGGCGCGAACCTTGGCTTGTGCATCGCGTTCGCCATCGTTGTACTCGCGATCATGGAGATGGTGAAGGCATTTGAGCGGCATTCCCGCCGCGTCTACTCTGCCACTCCAACCTCCTAATCTTTAAGGTTTCGAAGATCTTTCACGCGCTTGGATTTTCCTTCAAAACGCTCCAGGGTGTTGGGCTGTTCCAGAAAGACTTTTACGTGAAGTCCGGTGATGCCGGCAATGTGGGAAATGATGCGATCGCGAATGTTATTGAGTTCGGAAATGGAATCAACCATGCCCTCTGGCTTTAATTCGACATGCACCGTGACTTCGTCCATGGTTTTCGGTCTGCTGACTTCGATCATGTAGTGAGCTGAGGCCGCTGGAATGCTGAGAAGCGCCGCCTCGATCTGCGAGGGATAGACGTTGACACCCCGGATAATGAGCATGTCGTCGGTTCGCCCCGTGACGCGGCTCATCAAGACCGACGTACGACCACAGGGACACGGCGCGTGGCAGAGTCTGGAGATGTCGCGCGTACGGTAACGGATGAGCGGAAATGCCTCTTTGTTGAGCGTCGTAAAGACCAGCTCGCCTTCTTCACCTTCTGCGACAGGTTCCAGTGTCTCTGGGTTAATGCATTCGACAATAAAATGATCTTCAGCAATGTGCATACCATTGCGGTAAGCACATTCGCCTGATACGCCAGGTCCTTGAATTTCGCTCAGCCCATAGTTGTTTTCGACGTAAATCCCCAAATCGTCTTCCATCCGCCGGCGCATACCCTCTGTCCACGGTTCTGAACCGAGGAACATGCCTTTGAGCCTGAGCGTTGAGCGGTCAATGGTTCCCGATTTGATCCCGTCGGATAGATGGAGCGCGTAGGATGGCGTGCAGATAAGAAAATCGGCTTCCATGTCCTGAAGGAGCAACAATTGGCGCGCTGTATTGCCGCTTGAAGCGGGTAACACCGCCGCCCCGATTCGTTCAATCCCCTGATGCAGCCCAAACCCACCTGTGAAGAGACCGTAGCCGAATGAGACCTGAGCGGTCATGCTGGCTCGGAGACCACCCGAATAGAGAAAGCGCGCGCAGAGGTCGGCCCAGTTCTCCATATCCGATTTCGAATAGGCTACGAAGGTAGGCTTGCCTGTGGAGCCCGAGGAACCATGGAAACGCACAACGTCATCGCGGGGTATTGCCAAGTACCCCAGCGGGTAGTTGGCGCGTAAATCCGCTTTTGTCGTGAAGGGAAGTCGACGAAGATCGTCAAGCGTCTTGATCTGGTTTGGCTTGACACCGGCGGCATCGAATGCCTTTTGATAGGCAGGCACATCGGAATAGACTCGCGCCACGACAGACCTGAGCTTGGTGAGTTGCAGTGCGCGCAATTGCTCGATGGGCATGCACTCTTGCTCCTGTTGCCAGAAGGCGTTTTCAACGAGCGGCTTTGTGTTCATCATCATACAAATTCTCTTCTTTCACGAACACAGTTTCAGTTCTGGTTCGTGCGTCACCACAGTCAGTTCTAAAATGCAGGCTAGTCGAAAAGCTCAAAGTGGCCAAGGACATTCAGGTTTGCGGACTTCAGTGCGTTCATGGCTTTGTCGGGATCATCGAATCGGAAGACCAGCACGGCGCGTTCACTCTTTCGGAACGTGAAGGCGTACACGTATTCGATATTGACGCCAGCATTGCCGATGGCTTCCAGAACTTCGAGCATTCCTCCGGGACGATCCGCAACCTCGACGGCGACGACTTCGCGCAATTGAACAAGATAGCCCGCCTCTTCGAGTTTTGCCGCAGCCAGTTTCCAATCTTTTACGATCAGGCGCAGGATGCCAAATTGTTGTGTGTCAGCAAGCGAGAGCGTGATGATATTGATGTCGTTTTTGGCAAGCGTTCTGCAGATCCCGCTCAGGTGGCCAGGCTTGTTCTGCATAAAAACCGCAAGTTGTTGAATTTTCATAGTATTCCTCCTTTAAAGATGATGCTTGTGCGAAAGCTTAATGGCTACGGAGATCGGTTACGCGTTTTGCTTTGCCTTCGCTTCGGGGTAGCGTGTTGGGCTCGACAAGGGTAACCTTGACTGAGATGCCGATGATGCGATGGATGGTCTCGCAAATTTGGGTACGCAGGTTTTCAACTTCGCTGATTTTATCGCTGAATTTTTCACGCGGAATTTCAACCTGCACTTCGACTTGGTCCAGATTGTCTTTGCGTGTGATGATGATCGCGTAATGGGGTAGCGTAGCGTCGAGGGACAGGAGCGCAACTTCGATTTGCGAGGGAAATACATTGACGCCGCGAATGATGAGCATATCGTCGGTGCGTGCACGGATTCGGCGGATGCGGCGGATGGTTCTGCCGCACTGACAAGGTTCCGTGTAAATCATCGAGAGGTCTCTCGTCCGGTAACGAATCATGGGCATCGCTTGTTTCGTCAACGTCGTAAACAGCAGTTCGCCTTCGACGCCGTCAGCCACAGGTTCGAGGGTATCTGGATCAACAATTTCAGGATAAAAATGGTCTTCGAAGATGTGGAGTCCGCAGTGATGTTTGCACTCAACGCCGACACCGGGTCCGCAGATTTCCGTCAACCCGTAGATGTCAAATGCTTCAATGCCAGATTCCTTTTCGATGCGAACGCGCATCTCATCGGACCATGGCTCTGCCCCGAAGATGCCGACGCGTAGGGGGAGTTGCTTCATATCGACGCCCTGTGCCTGTGCCGCTTCAATCAGGTGTAAGAAGTAGCTCGGGGTGCAGGAAATCGCCGTGGCACCGAAGTCACGCATCAGCATGATCTGCCGTTCAGAGTTTCCACCGGAAACTGGCACGACAGTGAGCCCCATGTCCGTCGCGCCTTGATGGATGCCGAGGCCGCCTGTGAAGAGTCCGTATCCGTAAGAGTTCTGGATGATATCGCCCTCGGCGAGACCGCAGGCCGCTAAGGCGCGTTGTACGGATTCGCTCCACAATTGCAGATCGCTTTGCGTATACGCGACGACAATCGGCTTGCCCGTTGTGCCAGAAGAGGCATGGAACCGGACGATGTCCTTCATAGGCGTGGCGAAGAGTCCGAACGGGTAGGTGTCGCGGAGATCGGCTTTCGTGAACATGGGAAGCAGCGCGATGTCAGCAAGCGTTTTGATATGCTGAGGTTTGACCCCGCGTTCATCGCAGCGACTCCGGAAGAGTTCGACTCGGTCGTAGGTGTACTGGACCAGCATTTGGAGACGATGAAGCTGAAGTTGGCGCAATTGCTCGTGGGGCATGAAGTCCTGCGCACTGATGGGATGGACAGGCGAGTTCAGGTCGTTCCAGTAGTTTGAATTCATTATTTTTTACTTCGCCGCCTTGATTTCATCCCATGTCTTCGTGTAGAGGGACAAGGCCGGGCCGAGATTGCCCAGAACTTCACCACGCTTAATGGTGTCACTGCTCGGGAACACCGTCGGATTGTTCTTGATTTCGTCTGGGAGGAACTCAACCGCTGCCGTGTTCGGACACCAGTACGAGGTGTATTCCATATTGCGAGCTGCCACCTTGCCATCGTGCAAGAAATTGATGAACTTGTAGGCAAGATCTTTATGCTGGGCAAGCTTGGGAATGACCATTTCATCGCAGCTCAGCGAAAAACCTTCTTTGGGGAGGAAGAAGCCGATATTCTCGTCCTCTGCCTGCACCTGGCCGATATCGCCGCTGTAGCCATGCACCAGCAGGAACTCCTCGTTTGCGATTCCGTTCTTATACTGTTCGTTTTCGAACTTCGCGATGTTGGCCTTCCATTTGACAACGACATCGCGTGCCTCGGCCAACTCCGCCTCATTCGTGGTGTTCAGGCTATAACCTTTGTAGCGAAGCGCGGCGCCGATCGTCTCGCGCATGTCGTCGAGAATCGTGATGCGCCCCTTGAGATCGGTGCGATTTTCAAGAACCGACCAGCTTTGTTCGATTTCGCCAACGCGATCTTTCCGGTAGGCAAGCCCAGTATAGGTGATCATGTATGGAACACCGTAGGTCATATTTTTGTCGAGAGCAGACTCAAGATACGTGGGGTCGATGTTCGCGAGATTTGGAATCTTCGATTTGTCGATGGGCGCGATGACACCCGAGTCCGCCATGATTTTAACCATGTAGCTGGAAGGAAAAATGAGATCGTATCCAGAAGAACCCGCTTGGATCTTTGAAAACATGGCCTCGTTGGAGGCGAAAATGTCCATGACGACGCGGCAGTTGTTAGCATCCTCGAATTCAGCGATCAGATCTGGGTCAACATAGTCGCTCCAGTTGTAAACATTTAAGACTGCTTTTGGCTTACCGCATCCTGACATCAGGACCGCAACCGCGAAGAGGGAGGCTATAATTTTTTTCATCAATCTACTCCTTGGTAATTCCGGACAAGCCGTTTTTGTTTTGTAAAAAGTACCACGTTTAAGTCCCTACTAAAATAAGGTTAATTGAAAGAAAAAACAACTCTATTTTTAGATGCTCTCGTGAAATTCCGAAATGGTGGAGTGATTTTTCAAGTTTTGGCAGATAAGTCAGACAGGTCGGACAAGTCGGACGGGTCGGACAAAACGCTTAATCGCCACACTTGAACTCCTTACTTAGTAGGCGCGCCGTTCGGTGAATTAGCGACGCAACTTCTGAGTTAGGCACATACATCTGGTGAGGAGGAAAGGGTCAACTGTATTGACATTTCTCCTGGTTTGACGGCGGCGGTTTCGTCGACGGCGTAGCCGGGCAACCAAAGAATTCGACCTTCAGGCTCTGCAAGCAACAGCACATTGCTACGCCTATCTCTGGGAATTTTTAAATTGGTGAGAATATCAGAAACTTTTTGCGTGATGCCACTGCCCGCCGGTGAGATTCGATCGCCAGCGCGGGGGCTTCGGATAACGAGTTCCCTAGATTGGAAGGTAGATGAAATACTGCAGGCTAATGGCAATTCGAGCGGAGAAGATCGTCGAGGGCGTTGTACCGAGCCACTATAAGAAACATGTAAATAGCAGCCATTCGTGTGCGCAGCAATGCGCAGAGGGCCGAGAACAGTGTCTGCGATGGGTAGGCAGATTAAAAGCGATTCAGAGTTTTCGACTTCGACCAAGTCGGGGTCTGAAGATGGGCGTAAGATTTTAAGAAGCCCGTTGCATCGTGTCGCTTCCCATCCATCGCCGATTGTTGCCTTAAGGGTTCCACGTTCGGAACCCGAACAAAGCGATTCGATCCGGCTAACAGCCGTGAGCGTCACGCGTTCTGTTTCTAGCCCGGCATCAAAAAGCCAAGCAACAATCATGCGTCGAAAAATCGGTTGCGGTTGTGCCATTAACCGTTCGACGTTCAGCGATCCATCGGCGTTTTGGCAAGCGCTGAATTTCTCGGCGGCGAGGGCATCAAGAAAATCGTTATCATCGCGAAACAATGACATCGACCGAAGGGTGGACGTAACGGCTTGAGGCCCCATGGCATCCTCGAAAGCCGTTACGACGCATTGGCGGATTCGGTTTCGTTGAATTTTGACATTCGCATTCGTCGAGTCTTCGCGCCAGAGTATAGACTCTGCCACAAGCCATGCGCAGATTTCGGCATGGCGGAGATGGAGGAGGGGACGGATTAGCGGAACGGCGTCGGGGGCTCCTGCGAGCTGGCGGATTCCGCCAGCGCCGCGAAGGCTTGTGCCACGGGACAAGCGCAGAAACAGCGTCTCAATTTGATCGTCAGCCGTGTGCCCTGTTGCAATGGCCACGCAATTTTCGGCGCGAGCGGTTTTTTGAAAAAAGGCATGGCGGAGTCTACGCGCTGCCATTTCTTCCGATTCGCCCGTCTGCTTTGCCACTTGAGGAATGTCCGCCCTGTCGAAAATGAAGCGCAATCCGAGTGTCTCTGCCATTTTGCGGACGGACTCGGCATCTGCGTCAGCTTCGGCTCCGCGGATGCCGTGATGGAAGTGCGCAACAATCAACGGGTGGCGTTTAGGGTCGCACGAGCGGTGGAGCATGTTCAGCATCGCGATGGAGTCGGCACCCCCCGAGACGGCGGCGAGGATCAGGCCGTCTGGAATCTCTGGAAGAACAACAGGGAGTGCTGTAGACATGATTTTTCAATGCAAAAGAGCGACACTCCGGTTTTAGACCGAAGCGCCGCCATCTTTTATGAAGTGAAGCGAGCGTCGCTGAATCTAGCGACGGTAGAACGTAAATTCGGCGCGACGGTTTCTGGACCATGCACCTTCATCGTGGCCTGGATCTGCCGGATGCTCTTCGCCGAAGCTGGAGGTCTGGATGTGGGCGGCAGCAATACCCATGGTGATGAGCTGCTCGCGAACGGATTGTCCACGGTATTCGCCCAAAGACATGTTGTATTCGTTAGTGCCGCGCTCATCGCAATTTCCTTCGACAACCAGAACGACTGCCGGGTTGATGCGGAGGAACTCGGCAACAACCGAGATCTTGGACGATTCGCCACCTGGGATGGTGTAGGCATCGTAGTCAAAATAAACGGGGAGGAATTCACCTGCATCGGTTACGCGAGAAAGCGTTTCGAAACGGGTTCCGTCCATGGGAATATCGCCTTCAGCGAATGTTGAGTCGATGGCTGAGGGATCACCGATGCCAGAATCGTTAAAACCGCCTTCGGTAGTGCCCGGTTTCTTGGTTGATCGGCAACCTGTCATCGTTGCTGCAACGAACACGAACGCGACCGCCAGTTTGAGGAGTGATTTGTTTGAGCGCATTTTTCTTATTTCTTTTTTTGTTGTGCTTGCGTTTTCCGGGGATTCCGGGGTTGATTGCTTCAGCGGATCGGGTTGTTGGTTCTTGACCAGTAGGGTAGATACCAGTCGCCCGATACGTTGAAAAGCTGTTGCATTGCATCGCCGAGCGTGTCGAGCACGACGAGCGAGCGTTTGAAGTTAACGGTGCGTGTGCAGACGAGATGGCGACCGTCGGGTGCCCATGACGGATCCTCATAATCGGCGGCGTCGTTGGGACTGATGAGCTTAGGGTTTGTTGTACGAGG
>JBBQIY010000070.1:0-8512 GCA_038325415.1 Kiritimatiellia bacterium | reverse complement strand
GCAGTGTCTTCATCGCTTCGCCCCGCGAGAAGTTGACGGATTCGGATGTCTTGACGAATTGCCACAGCGTGTCGCCTTTCACCTCAATGGCGCGAATGCGCAGATCCGGATTGTCCCCAGGGCCGATGGGATCTTTGAACTTGATTGTTGCGGAGATGAATGACTGCACATCGAAGATCATGTTCGACATGTCTTTGACGGTGTCACGCCATTCCTTGTTGAATTCGTCTGTTTTTTTGCTCATATTAATTTAAAAGAATTTCCCGAATCCGACTCGGACGGCCATTTCTGTGCCGACAGAGATTGCCCCCGAAACGATGTAGTCGCGGAATGGCGAATACCAACCGGAAACTTCGATTCCAACCGGATGCGTTTTCTGTGCTGAAAGATCGTAAGCTTCGTCCAAGATCTGGATTGATCCGCTGAACGAGGTATCGGTGTAAAGGTCTAAAATAAAATAGGCTCCGATCCCCCAGTACATCGAGGTGTAGTCGATACCGCCGATGGCTATAAGTGAGAGTTCACTCATGTCCAGCGTCTCAGAGTAACGATCAAACGAGTATTCGGTATAGGCTGCTCCATCAGGAGTCTGACCTGATATATCCGTATCCGTATCGACTTGGTCCGCAGGGATGATTTGACCGTGGCGGGTGAACACCGTCGCATTCATGTCGAAAGAAACGCTTTCGTATTTCGCATAGCCTCCGAAATTAGCGTTCCATTTGCCATCGATAACAAAGGAATAGAGGTATCCGCCAGAAGCGGCGAACCCGGTTCCTCCGGCCAACCCAAGGTCGGAGAGGTACGTGTTGTCCGGCACGATCGTGCCGCCCGTTTTGGCATCGCTGATGAGGGCTGCTTCGGCAAACCAATTATTCCACATCCCCGTCAGGCCGAAACGCGTTGACTCAATATCCTCTCCGCTGTTCCCAGCATGGTTGCCTACGGACCAATCGTATTTTGCATTGTGAATGGGTTCTAGCCATACGAGGGCAGCGGTTGGATAGATGCGCTTCTGCATGGCGAAGCCCTGAGGCCTGTTCAGATGATCGGCTGGGTTGGTACTCGGCAAGGGCTTCCGATCCCATCCCTGGGGAACTTCAACCGTGGGTATGGGCTCTTCGATCCGTCTGACTGGCACGGTTGTTATGACGGGTTGGACGTCCGATGGATTCGCCCCTAGAAAGTATTCGATTTTCGAAATGATCATAGCTTTTTTACCAAGATCGATGATTCGCTGGCGTTCGAAACCATAGGGCCCGTAACGTTTCGATGTCGCGGTATCCGAAAACAAGATTTCGCCAGGTTTTGACTTAAGGACGACCCAATTACCGCCCACAGCGGAAAAACGGAAGCCGGGGAGTGCGAGAATCGGTCCCGTGGTCGTTCCTGTTAAGGTTTCCGTAAGCCAGAACATCTTGGTGTTCTCTGCTCTCGCCGATATCGCCTGTAAAAAAATCCCCAGCGCGAAAATCAACGCTACCATTCCTTGTCGCTTCATATTAATTCCTTTCGCATAATATAATCGTTTTTTTCAAAGCCGCCGCCAATGCTGATTCTTAAACTTTCCTTAACGAAGAATCCTGCTCTGCCATAGGCTTTAATCGCGCGGCTGTTTGCTTTGTTCACGTTCAGTTCAATTGCCGTAGCTCCGGCTGTGCTGGCTTCCTTGAACACATGGGTGATAAGTTGATTCCCGATACCCTTGCTCCAGTAGCCGGGAAGCAGATAGATCTTGTGCAGGACGATGACACCATCAGAATCCGGCAGAAGATCGTAGGACAGATAGCCCATATTTTTCCCCTCTGATTGAACAAAGAAAAAAGCTGTTCCCGCAGCCGTTTCCTGTCGAATGGTCTCGGGGGCATACATCCCCGCCAACATGTAGTCGATTTGTGCTCGAGTCACGACGTCCTTGAAACAGATAGGCCAGATGGTCGAGGCGAGCCCGAATAACGTTTCAATATCGGTCTCAGACTCGATCTTTTTGAAGGCGAGTGCTTTCGCATGGGGTTGAAGAATTGCGTTCATTCGGGCTTGGGGTTAATGGGGTGAAGCAGGCTTGGACGTGCTAGACGTCGGTCTGGCCATGCCAGGGTTGAGAATCGCTACAGAGTTCGATAGTAACGGGTCCGTCGTTGATAAGGGCAACCTTCATTTCCGCACCGAATACACCCGTGGCAACCTTGTCAATGCCGAGTCGGGTGCGCATTTCATCAACAAAATCATCGAAAAGCACTTTCGCTTTGGCCGGATCGCCTGCAAGCGTGAAGCCCGGACGATTGCCTTTCTGGGTGTCGGCGTAGAGGGTGAATTGCGATACAAGGAGAACGCTTCCGCCGGTTTGGGCGATCGAGAGATTCATCTTGCCAGCCTCGTCTTGGAAGATGCGCAACGCGACAAGTTTCGCTGCAAGAAAGTCGGCGTCTTTCCTCGCATCGTCATGTCTGCACCCTACCAGCACCAGATAACCAGCGCCAATGGAGCCTGTGCAATTTCCTTCGACGGTAACCGAGGCCTCGGAAACCCTCTGAACGATCAACTTCATGTCTCTCAATTCCTCTGTTATAAACTAAGCCTTGAAGTGTAACATTCCCGCGCCATCCGTTCAAGCAATCATCACATTTCGTGAAGCGTAGGATCTTTTTCAGGTGCCGCACGTCTTGCGCCCGCAAGACCACGGTCACTTGGCGCGAAGGGATCGGCACCGCTTTCCATTAACGAGTCCATGTCCGCCGAAACGGTTTCAGGGTCTTCGCCCTTTTCGAGGCGCTTGAGGGCATCTTGCAAGTCACGGTTGAAGCCCAGCCCGCTGGCCTCTGAGAATTGGCGCATCATGGCCGCGGATTGTTGTGGATCATCGCTGTCGCCAAGCGTATCGAGCTTATCGCCGAATCGATCGACGGCGTCTTGCATCTGGCTGTAGTCAAAGGGCGCATCACCGAGTTCATCGGAAGCGTCACCACTTCGCGGGGTGGCGAAATGCGAAACCTGTTTTGCGAGTGTCTCTCCGCAATGGGGACACGCAGGCAGTGTTGTCGTATTGACTTTCCTTGAGAAGAAGTTCAAGAGCTTGTTGCAGTGATCGCAGTAGAATTCATAAATGGGCATGATCTTATCCTTTTAGCGGCGAAGCATCCGCTGTCTGGATTACGCAATTGGCTAATGCATTGGCGGCATCGGGACGTGCGGCGGCGAGGAGCGCGACGCGCATGGCGGCACGTTTGAAGGAGTTTTCTAAAATGTCTCGGAGGTAATCGGCAAGCGTTTCCGGACTGAGTTCGGTCTGCGGTAGCACCTCGCAGCAGCCTAGCCGTTCCATGGCTCGTGCGTTGGCTGTCTGATGGTCGTGGGCAAGCCCCGGGAGCGGCACGAGAGCGGTCGGAAGGCGACAGAGGCAGAGTTCAAAGCATGATGCCGCTCCTGCCCTCGAGATGCAGAAATCGGATGCTGCATAGAGCGCACCCATTTCATCGGAGAAGCCGATGACGGTGACCGGAATAGACTCTATGCCAGCATAGGTTTCTCGGACCGCAGCCTCATTATTTTTACCGGCAAGGTGAAGAATGCGCAATTTTCCAGACACTTGTTCATCCGCATCAAGAATTTTGACAGCACCCGCGATGGCGGTGTTGACCGCGCGTGCGCCCTGACTCCCACCCATGACGAGAACCGTAAAGCGTGACTTGTCTGCGTAGCGACCTGCATCTTGCCCCGCAATGCCTTCGCGTACTGGAAGACCCGTATTGACGGTCATGGTTGACTTTGGCAGATGCGTTGCAGCCTCATCGAAGGCAATGCAGACTCTTTTGGCGAAGGGGCAGAGTCGAGACACTGCCACGCCGGGAATTGCATTGGCTTCGTGTAAAACAACGGGAATGCGGAGCGTCCTCGCGGCTAGCACAGTGGGTGCCGATGTATAGGAGCCCATGGCGAGTAGGACAGCCGGTCGAAACTTTCGTAGCTCCCCGCGTGCCTTGAAGAATGCGCGGAGGAGTAAGGCGATTGATTTGAGTGCCGCGAGCGGATTGCGCCAGCGTGGTTGAGGGCAGGGGACGTGTAAGACGTCGCCATCCCAGCCTGCCGGCTTAGCGCCTTCAACGCTCCTGCCGGAGAGGACGATGCGTACATCGTGCCCTTTGGCGCGCATGGCGAATGCCGTCGCGACTCCTGGGAAAACATGACCTCCTGTGCCGCCACAGGTAACTGCAATTTTCATTGTTACGGCTCCAGTGTTGCGCCAGGAAGAATTTCTAAGGGAGAACCCTCCACGTTTACCCACACGGGAATTGACGAAGGGTTGTAGACACGTCGTCCGTCGGCAGAGGCCTGCATGGCGCGTCGGGCCTGATCGTAGTCGGCAATCTCGATATTCGTCGCATACCAGACGTCATCGTGCCCACCCATTTTGGCACTAAGCGTTTCGATGAAATCCCAATTTCCCTCGTGCTCGAATTCGTATGAGTGTCCCCAAATATAGAACAGGGAAGGGCTTGACCGTCCGTTCCGGGCTCCTGCAAGGGAGGCTAAGAAGCGCTCAGCAGGTTCTTCGGCGTTTTTGTGGTGGCAGGTAGGGTGCCAAGCAAGGAACTGCTGGGGTAAATTAAATTTGTTGTGCGAGAGCGTTGTGCGGGAATAGACGATGCCGCAAGCGGCCATCGTTGCGATAATGGAATCGTTGAATCGTCCGTAGGGGTAGGACATCCCGCGGACGATTCCACCGGTTATCTTCTCCAGGTTAATTCGATCTTGTAAAATTTCGTGCACAAGATCGCCATTCAACAATTCATCAGGAAAGGGGTGTGATACTGTGTGGCAAGCGATCTCATGTCCTTTGTAGATCCGAACAGCATCGGTCGCGCGGATGCGATTGGGCGTTTCCATTAGACCCGAGTTGAGGTGGAAGGTTCCCTTGATGCCATACTTGTTGAAGATAGAGATAAGCCGTTCGTCGTGAATGACACCATCGTCGTAGCTCATGGTGAGGGCGAATTGTTTTCCGTCAGGGAAGGCATTGAGTGTTATCATGAGGGCATTCTTAAGATTGAAAAAAGTGTTACGACAACCCGCTCTCATCCGTTTTGATTGAAGCGTTGCTAAAGAAATAATGCGTGCTGTATTTTAGCTCTAAACAGCTCTAAAAATCCACCAAAAGAAATTGAGCAAGGAGTCGAGGATTATTGTAGCAATTATAATTATGACGGAAATGATGGTTTCGGCTCGCCACAGTCTCGCCCTCCAGCATGGATTTTAACGTTTTCGGCATAATTTGGAGGGCGAGACTGTGGCGAGCCGTCTTCTTAATGGCATCTTGTCACTACCTTCGCGTTCGTTGAGACAATTTCGATTAAGTCGGTTAAGTCTTTCTGCGTCTGTATGCCGTTTAAGAGTGAGATTAAGTGTAGGAGTAAGTATTAGGGTAGACACCCTGTTTCTACTCTTGAACCCATTCTTAAACCCCGTTCTTAAACGGTATACTGACGCAGACCAGCTTACTCAAGAGTCTTATCTGTTTTCGACAAAGTAGCGAGTGGTGAGTTGCTAGGGGGCGAATTTCACAGGAGCGGGGACATTCCTGTCCCCGACACGACGGGGGTTGGAAAACCCCCGCTCCGTTTTGCATCCGCACTCTTCCATACACCTTACGCCTTACGCCCTACTCCCTACTCTTGTCCACGTTAAAACTCCGGTGGCGAAAAGAGGAACGTAGATTAAGAGAATTATTCCGAGTCTACCGCCTCGGCGTTCCGGCTTTAATACTCGCGTCTTCGCGTGAAAATTCTATAACATGGATGTACACGATAAACAGGATAAATCCCTCAGGTTATCCTTCGCGTCCTTTGCGTAACCTTTGCGCCCTTTGCGTTAAACCTACATTTTTAGGTTAAAATCTTCTCTACACTCTCCATTTCCAACTTCCGGAATTGCTGGAATTATTGTGCTGGTGCTAATTTTGTGACAGAAAATTCGGCTCGTATTTCGCGATGGTCGGAAATCCAGATGTGCGGCAGAACCTGAGGCTTCCCTAATGGGGTAAGGCCATTGTAGAGGATGTAGTCGAAGGTGGAGGCGGAATAGTAGGGGTTGGCGGGAAGCGTGGCGAAGGTGTCGCCCACCAATCGTTCGTGGGCATTCGAAAAACCTGCTTTCAGCATGCTACGAATTGTCGCCTCTCCTTTGTAGGTCTCATCGAAAATCGACGTATTGAAATCACCCGCAACAATGAAGCGCGTGACAGGTCTGCCCTTGACGCCATCACGGCGGAAGGCGTCGATGCGGTCGAGGATCTGGCGAGCGGATAGTTCGCGTTTGAGTCGATTGAGCGTGGTCTGTTGCTCAATGTTCTGATCTTCCGGTATGTAGTTGCTCTTCAAATGGACATTGAAACAGGCCACGAGTTGACCGCCGATATCGAAGACCGCAAATGCGTAGCCGCGCGGTGGATAGACGAAGTCGGCCGCGTGCCAGGGTTCAGACCCTGCCACAAGGGCTTTATAGCGGGAGAAGATGCCAAGTTGTTGTAGCGCGGGCTCTTTGGTTTCGTAGTCGATAAACGAAGAGCAGATTATGGGGTGAAACGTTTTGTCGTTAAGCTGCTTGGTAAGCGCTCGGCATGTTTTCATCTCACGAATTTCTTGGACAAGCAGAATGTCTGGTATGCCCTGCTGGCGCATCAGTCGTGCGGTTTGGGATAAGCGTTTGCTCTCATCCTTTTCGGACTGCGGCTCCATGTATCCTGAGGGAAACCAGCGCATATTCCATGAGGCAACTTCGAATGAGGTGGAAGTAGTCGATATGCTTTTTTGAGGTAAGAACTCCCACGTGAGTGCTACAGCAATTAGCGCAATAAAGATGAGGGGGGTTCTGATTCTGTGTGATAACATGAGTTAAAATATGGATTATGAATTGTATAGTTAGAGTGTCATAAACTCGCGTGGATAGAGCAGGAGTGAGCCGCAGGTAGCAGCTTCTTTACGGAGATCCTGGTCTTCCGTGACAGTAATAATTTTGGATCTATTTGTTTGTTGCCGAGCAAATTCGATATAGCCGACAATTCGGCGGTCGGCTCGGTGATCGCCCGTTCCACCCGAATAGATAATTTTCAAGTCCTTGTTGCCAAATGCCGTCGTTTCGGAGGCTGTTGGACCGTCGAAGAACAGTCGCATTTCGCAATCACCGAGCTTCGATTGGATCAGTGCGATATCCTTGAGGAGTGCTTTGCGTTGCTCCTCATGGGTTGCCCCTGAATCGCGTGCTGAGGCGTAGGGTTGGAGGAGGTTCAGGATGTTGTGGCCGTCGATAAGGAAAATAAGGATTTCGTCGGCTTTGATCGTCGCTAACGTTAAATCCGCAAGCCGATCCCGTGCGGTTCGATGGAGCGTTTTGAGAGGAACCGTTTCGATTAGCGTTTTTTGGAACTCGGCTTTCACGCTGATGCGCTCTTCTTGGCGGCGCGTCACGGTTGCGAGTTTGAGCGCCTCCAGCTCACGTTTAAGGTTGGTGTTTTCTTCTGAGATTTTGCTAAAGTTTGCATGCAAAGTCCGAAGCGATTCCGAAGCGGCTACGCTACGGGACTCTTCGTCATCTAGCGCCTGGCTGAGCGTTTGCTTTTCCTGCTCCAACTTTTGCTTTTCGCTTTGGAGTTGGGTTAGTGCAAGTTTTTCGGCGTTCAAACATTTTGCATTGGCGTCGAATAAAATTTTTGAGTCGGAATATTCTTTTTCTGTCGCCGTCAGCCGTGATTGCAGTTTCTGAAGCTTGCTCTCCAGTGAGGTCGCCTGGCTTGTTGCGGACTTCTTTTCTTCTTCAAGTTTTCGCATCAGCACCTTGATCGATTCAACTTCCACAGCGACAACTTTTTCGCTTGGCTTTGCGGGAGCAAAGAGGATCGTGGTAAATTCCCTGAGGAAAGGACCGAACATGTCGGCCATTGCTTTTCGTGCATCCTCGGGGGAAGCGGGTGGCGGGGCGATCGGTTTTCTGGACTGGATTACGTCTTGTGCTTTCTCTACCACGCTGTCACGTGGATCGAGAAGCATGGAGAGGAGCAGGCGAGCTTCGCCGATGAATACGGCAAGGCTTGTGTATCCCTCGATGAGGGCGAGGGATGACATCACGCACGTGAATTGTTGCTGAAATGAATTCTGACGCAGTGATTCGAAGACCGAAGGCGGAACGGGGTCTGGGGACTCAACGAGTGTGACCATTCGCTTTCGGAATTTTTCTATATTCTGGGGTACGGCCCGGAAGCCTTGTGCGAAGGTCTTGTCGAGACGTGCCAACGTGATCAATGATTCAGAGGGGAGCCTGCGCACGAGATTCGCAAGTTCCTCTTTTAATGGATCGGGAAGGGTAAGGTCTTTTAATAAAGCCATGCCACGGAGTATACGGAAGCGACTGAGTGGAGTCAAGTTGCGAGTAGCGAGTGTCATTGGTCATTGGTCATTGGTCATTGGTCATTGGTCATTAGTCATTAGTCATTAGTCATTGGTCATTAGTCATTAGTCCTTGG
>JBBQIY010000069.1:0-8513 GCA_038325415.1 Kiritimatiellia bacterium | reverse complement strand
AACCCCGACTACATAGCCGGTGATGCGATTTTCTCCGTCAAGATCGGTTACATAAACTGGATCCATGGAGTCGAAAATGCTCAGGAGGCGTTCGGGCTGGTCACGCAATTCCGAATAATAACTGAGGAGCGTCTCGCGACTAAAATTCCATCGACCGGGAAACACTTCCTGACCTCCAAAACGCTTGGCCAGATCAGCGCGCAAATCTCCCGTATCCACTGCATTCGTGGCTAGCGAGGAGGATGACATCGTCGGCATTGTCTTTTCAAGAAAAATTTCTTCGTCACCAACGGATCCGCGCAGAACGACCGATGCCGATTTGACTTGTGCTAAAACAACACCTGGAATGACTTCGGCATTTCTTCTGACGATGCTCTGGGACACGGTGACGCGATCATCAAGCACGGCCATCGGTTCATCAGCGCCGCTGTTGGAAACGCCGAGGATCGTTCCAGCGAGCCTAAAACGTCGTGCCAACGATCCCTGGAGGGACGTGTCGGGAGATGCAGCAAGGATCTGGGAGATTCCTGAGACGACGGGGTTTTGGATGATAACCGGCATCGATGGGCTATTCTCAGCCTCAAGATCGCCAGAATCGGTTTGCAGGGTGCGAAATACTAAAAACAGAACGATCACAGCGGAGGTTATTACAACCGCTGCGGTCGCTGTCATCATCATATTTCGAGAGTGTCGGACCGGTGAATTCATAAGCCGGATTCTGTATTCCATCCTTTCGGAAGGATTCGGATCATTCATCTATGCAATCAACCCGGAACGTCTCCGTTTTCCTTTCGGAATCCGGTTTGTACGGGCAGTACAAAACGTTCCCTATTTGATCTTGCTCCAGGTGGGGTTTACCTTGCTGCGTTACATTACTGCTTCGCACGGTGGTCTCTTACTCCGCCATTTCACCCTTACCGGATAAATCCGGCGGTTTGTTTTCTGCGGCACTTTCCATCAGCGCGATTTGCTCGCGCCCTTCCCAGCATTACACCGGGACACCTTGCTCTGTGGAGTCCGGACTTTCCTCCAGCCGTTTTGGGTTTCCCCGAACGACCAGCGATCCGTCCTTCACCGGGCCGACACAAAAAACAGTGTTAGTATACAATTCGTCCGCAGAAATCGCAAGCCACGATCGTCATTCTTGCAGGATCTTCTGCCAGCTTCGCATTTTTGATCGCTTCCTGTTGCTTGGAAGGGGGAAGTGACATGTGGCATCCGCTACAAACATGCTCGGAAAGGCGGATCAGAACCGGCCATCGATTTTTGCGAAGGCGTTCATAATACATAAGAAATCGTTTGGTGGTGGGAACGTCGAGAGGCTTCACCTTCTTCGTTCTCAAATCCATCGCTTCATCGAGACGCGTCTGAAACTCAGCGAGGCGTCCTTCTAATTCACGAATGTACTCATCGGACTCACGCTTGACTTCATCAAATCTCACTCTGCAGTCGTCTACGTAGGTTTGTGCCTTCTCTGTTTTGAGCTCGTCGTTTACTTTCTTGAACTCGGCGTCTTTCAGATTCTCGGTGGCCTTGTTGATCTGCGTATTCATCGCGGTACATTCTGCATTCGTCTTCAGCGTGGCCGACTGAATTTTGAATTTCTGAATGGTTTCTTTAAGCTGCGAGATTTCAAGTTCGTCGTTCATGCTTTCCAGCTTGAGCCGTTTGACCTCATCTTCAGCCTTGTCGAGATCTTCCCGTTCAACTTCGATCTTCTTAAGTTCCTGCTTGCACCTGACTGGGATGTCTTTGACGGGTCGTTCCAGCTCTTTGATGACTTCGTCGTGGTCTTGTAATGATAACAGATCGTCTATGACACTCACGCGTATCCCTTCGGTTGGTTTTAGAAACGAAAAACGAGTTATTAAATTATCATATTGCCCCGCTTATGTCAAGAATTGCAACGGGCAAATCAAAGTACAAATCAAAAAAATCAGAGGCGCAAATTACAAATTACGAATTTAAACACGGGAATACTAAAATTGCCCGAAATCGGCATACGCTTGTTGCCTTGTTCGGGATGTTCTGCTACGATTGAATCTGATTACAGGAACAATCTTGTCAAATCAAACTTAGAGGACTACTACTATGGATACGAAAATAAGTTCATTGAAGGCACATGAAATTCTTGATTCCCGAGGATATCCGACTGTCGAGGCCGTTGTTCATCTGGCTTGTGGTATCTCTGCACGAGCTGCCGTCCCGTCAGGCGCCTCAACCGGAGAACACGAAGCACTTGAGCTTCGTGATGGCGATCCTACACGGTATGGCGGCAAGGGCGTTCTCAACGCCGTTCAAAATGTTAATCAAGACATTGCGAAATTTCTCACTGGAGTCGATGTTTGCGATCAGGTCGAAATCGATCATCTCATGATCGAGGCCGATGGAACTCCGACCAAGTCCAAACTGGGTGCAAACGCGATATTGGCGGTTTCGCTTGCTTCCGCGCGTGCTGCTGCACGAGCGAAAAACCTACCCCTTTATCGTTCTCTCGGTGGCGATAGGAAGGAATGGATATTGCCAGTGCCGATGATGAACATCGTCAACGGTGGCGCACATTCGGATGCACCAATCGCCTTTCAAGAGTTTCTGGTTCGCCCGCACGGATTGCCTAGCTTTAGTGAAGCACTCCGCGCAGGCGCGGAAATTTTCCATTCGCTGAAGTCATTGCTCAAAAAGCGAGGCTTCTCCACGTCCGTTGGCGACGAGGGCGGCTTTGCTCCTGTTTTTGCGGGTACCGAAGATGCTCTTGAAACTATCCTACAGGCCATCGAGAAGGCTGGGTATAAGGCGGGGCGTGCCGATCAAGGTGGTCAGGTTTCCTTGGCGCTCGACTGTGCAGCTTCGGAGTTTTTCGTTAAAGGAGTCTACGACTACGGTAAGTTCGAGACGAAGGCGCGCGGCGCGCAGAAGGATCCGGCAAGTCGCGACAGCTCCGCACAGATTCAGTATTTAGCGGAGCTTGCTAGCAAATATCCGATTGATTCAATTGAAGACGGCATGTCCGAAAACGATTGGGCAGGTTGGATCAAGCTCACGGCGCAGATGGGTGCTACGTGCCAGCTCATTGGTGATGACCTCTTCGTGACGAATGTCGACTTCGTTCGCCGCGGAATTGCCGAGAAGGCTGCCAACTCTGTGCTCATCAAGGTGAACCAGATCGGTACCTTAACGGAAACGCTTGCTACCATGAAATTGGCGTCGGAAGCCGGTTATACATGCGTGGTATCGCACCGGTCCGGCGAGACAGAGGATACGTTTATCGCAGACCTCGCGGTTGGCACTTGCTGCGGGCAGATCAAGACGGGCTCGCTGTCACGTTCGGAACGCATCGCTAAATACAACCGTTTGCTCCGCATCGAAGGCGAGCTAGGAAGTGTAGCGCGTTACGCGGGAAGCGCCCAGGCTTAGGGAGTAGGGAGTAGGGAGTAGTGCGTAGTTTCCGATGGGGACACCCCATACCCCATCATTCCACTATTCCTGCATTGCATTCTTCGATCAGTAGACAGACACCGAATCCCAGAGTTTGTCGAGGCGTTGGGGTGAGACTGGAGTAGGGGTGCGTAGCTCCTGCGCCCAGATCGATACGCGAAGTTCTTCCACCATCCAGCGGTGCTCTTCGAGCGCCGCTACGTTGTGGGGTGGCCGACGTAAAAGCGTTTCTACAAAGTCGACGTGCCGTTTCCAGATTGGTTTTACGCTCTCCAGCTTCTTGCGTTCCTTTGCAGGATCGAGGTTGCCGCGTTCGATGCGGATGAGGATGGCGTTGAGATAGCGGGGGTATTCCAGAAGGTGCTCGAGTGGCACAAGACCCGCAAACCCAGGGAAGATGAGCCAGCCGATTTGCTCCGCAATGTCGTCGGCACTTTCATTCGGCAGATTCGGCGCATGATCCAATGTTTTTAAACAAGCGTCTGCAGAACTTAAAATTGCTTCGACGAGCTTCGGGAGTTGACGCATCAATTCGTTGAACTTCGTGCGCTTTGCCGTAATCAATAAGGCGAGGGCATCGGACGTGCGTGGTAGCGTGGGGGACACTGCCACGAAAGTGGCGTGTAGCACGTTGTTCAGGATATCGCGCGCCAGATCCGGCTGCGGAGGCAAAAGGGAATTTGGCGAAGTTTTTGTTGCGAGAACGGGTGCGGGTGGAAGCGATTGGAAACCTTTCCGCAGCACAGTTTGGTTGGAAGTTTTTCTGGGCGACTGAGCCATGTTGCCGGTGCTAAGCTTTTCCGAAATCATAATCAGCCGTAAGACGCCCTTTCGGTGCGAGGCCATTGCCGCATCGGCGGTTGCGAAGAGTCGGACGGAGACGGAGTCGCCATCATCGCAAAGGGCGGGGAAGGCGACGATCGGACTCCCTGCGTGGCCGATCAGAATAGACTCGGGCAGAGCAGGGAAGGTCAGGGATTTTATTCCGCCGATTTCCACGAATTTAGAATCGCCGTATTTGAAGTCTGAGTTTGCGGTTGCATAAGCGGCATCGAGGGCTTTGAGTTCACGATGGAAGTCGAAAATTTCAGCCTTCGCGCGCGACATAAAAACTTCCTTTCGATTTTCATCAACAATCCGCCACCGCATGATGAACTGTTCGGGCATGACCGATTCGTTCCACAGGGCGGGGTCAATTCCGACGTGGCAGACGTGGCTGAGCATGCGCGCGAGGGACAACGAGAGTGGGATATGGCGTTCCATGGCCTCGATGCAAGCATCGGCAAGGCCTTCGACATCGCGGGCTTTTATATCGCTGCCGAGAGCATCTGCAATCTGCGACAGCGTCGCACGGGTAAGTTGGCGTAGCATATAGACGACCTTGTCCTGAAGCGCACCAGGCACAAGCCAATCGGTAAGCCAGAGCCGCAGGAGCGGGATCTCTTGCATCTTGAGGGTGCAGGTGATTCCATCATCGTCGCCGCCGAGGTTGTGGCGATAGTTGAGTTGGAATCTATGACCTGCGATCATGACTTGATCTGGGAATCCTGCGGCAGCATCGGAAGGCGTTTCGAAATCGGCGTCGCGAAAAGTCAGTCTGTCGACTTCCGCAGCGGGTGCTTTAGAAAGCCACTGACGTAACGCAGGAACATTCACACATCGAGCAGAAAGCCGTGCATCATATAGCGCAATAAATTCCTCTTTGTTGGCATCAGGATCAGCAGAGCGAGTTTTGTGAGATGCCGCGATGCGCTTGCCCATGAAGTCGAGATTCAGCGCAATGCATTTAGGGATGGGGCTTGGAAAAAGTCCTTCAATGAGTCCTTGTCGGATGAACATCGTTCTGGAAAGCTCTGGATTCATCCGGGACAAGTCGCAACGGACGCCGTCGGAAATGAGCAAGCCGAATAGCAAAACCTTTCGTATGGCGCGTGCGGTCCCAACCATGGGATCCCAGTATTCCGAATGGTAGTTGTACTTGGCAATATGGCGTGCAATGGGCTCGATCCATTCTGGGTCGATTGATGCGGCACGGCGGGCGTAAAGACGCGATGTGTCGACGAGTTCCGCGCATACGATCCACTTGGGTGGTTTTTTGTAGAGGCATGATCCGGGAAACAATGAAAAACGGATGCCATTGGCGCCGCGGTAGTCGCGCGATTCTGAATCCCACATGCCGATGTTGGAAAGAAGCCCAGTCAGCAATGCCTTGTGGAGTCCGACATCGGAATCTGAAGTTGAGTTTGGATCGATTTTCATCGACTTCATGTAGCGTTCGAGCTGGGCACGGACATCTTCCCATTCGCAGAGCTTGCGGAAGGCGATGAAGTTGTCGGCACAGCGTCGACGCATCGCGCTTCGAGACAGTGGGGTCGTTGGATCGTTGAAGAAGCGCCAGAGCAAAAGAATGCTGGCGAAGTCCGATTTCTCTGCCTTAAATTTGGCATGGCATCGGGTGGCTTCGTCCAGTTTATCTGCTGGGCGAACCAGCGGATCTTCGCACGAGAGCGCTGAGACGACGGTGAGGGCATCGCGGACTGAGCGCTCTGAGTCGGCGGCGAGGAGCATGCGCGAAAGCCGCGGGTCGAGCGGGAGCTGGACGATTTGACGTCCGAGGGGCGTGATTGCGTATTTGTAGCGTGGCGGAGTACCGTCAGCATGGGGTTCATTCTCGCGGATGGCTCCCAGTTCGAGAAGCTCCTTATAGCCTTCGCGGATCATGGCGGATGCGGGAGGCTGTAGAAATGGGAATTCGGACAGATCGCCGAGTTGCCAATCGAACATCGATAGAATGAGGCCGGCCAGCGATGTGCGTCGAATTTCGGGGTCTGTGTAGTCGGAGCGCTTCTGTAGGTCGTCCTCGGCATAGAGGCGGATACAGATACCCGGTCCTATGCGTCCACAACGGCCTTTACGCTGTTCGGCGGAGGCCTTTGAGATCGCCTCGATGTGCAGGCGCTTGACGCGGGCGCGGTGGTCGTAGCGGCTAATGCGTGCAAGACCCGAGTCGATCACGTAGCGGACGCCAGGAATGGTTACAGAGGTTTCTGCGACGTTGGTGGAAAGAATGATGCGCCGCACGCCTGGGATGATTTGGAAGGCGCGTTTCTGCTCGGATGGGGGAAGGCTTGCCATGAGTGGAATGACGGCTGTGTGGAAAAGAGACCTTCCCTGCACGGCTTCCGCGGCAGCACGGATATCGCGTTCGCCAGGTAAGAAGACGAGGATATCGCCATCGACTGGGCCGTTAAGGGCTTCTTGCACGGAGTCGGCAATTGCTTTTGCGAGGTCGGCATCCTCCCCAATGTCATGATAGCGCACGTCTACGGGATAGGTTCGGCCGGGGATGTTGATGACAGGGGCGTTATCGAAAAATTCGGAAAATCGCGAAGTTTCGAGTGTTGCGGATGAAATGATGATCTTGAGATCGGGTCTGCGCGGCAAGATTCGCTTGAGGCATCCCAGAATGAAGTCGATATTGAGCGTCCGTTCATGCGCCTCATCGACCATGATTGTGTCGTAATTTGAAAGCAAAGGATTATTTCGAATTTCGGCCAGCAGGATGCCGTCGGTCATGAACTTGATTCGGTTGGCGGAAGTCGTATGGCATGTGAAACGGTGTTGCCAGCCCACGAGGTTCCCTCGCGGACCCAGTTCCTGGGCGACGCGTTCGGCGACCGTAACGGCGGCGACGCGCCGTGGTTGCGTGCAGCCGATGAGGCCTTTTGTGCCACGACCGAGTTCAAGGCAGATTTTGGGAATCTGCGTTGTTTTGCCGGAGCCGGTTTCACCGCAGATCACGACCACCTGGTTGGCTCGTATTGCGTCCATGATTTCCGCCTTATGGACGTTGATAGGAAGTTCCGCAACCGCGTGAGTCGGTTCAGGAGCTTTGGGTTCTTGGCTGGCGGCTTCAGTAGTCATGATCGATTTGGAAACTCGGCATTATAGCCTTGCCTACGACCTCAAATCAATAAGGAAGAGAGGGTGTAAAGAAACGGGTGTTAAAAGCGAAGCGGCTTTGGTACAATGAAGGCTCTTTTTAATGGATTGCTGGAAAGGTGTATCTCTGGCTTTGGGAGGGGAAACGGGTGGACGCGAAAACAACAGAAAAAGCATTGAATGAATCCCGTGAAAGGGATAACTTCAAGACGCGGTTGATTCCGGAGCAGGCCAAGCAGCCTGTGGCTCCTGTTGCTTCTTCGTCTCCTTATTTCCCTCCATCGGGTTCCGTTGATCTGCTTTCCATTTACTTCATAAAAGAAAAAATCGGTACGGGTGGCATGGGATCGGTTTATCTTGCACTGGACAAGCGTTTAGGGCGTTATGTGGCGATTAAGAGGCTGAGGGCAGAACTGCGCGACGAGATTGCCGTGCGAAGACGTTTTCTTCATGAAGCGAAGGCGGCAGCAGCGCTCAACAACGTTCACATTGTTCACATCTATTCGATCGGCGAGGACTCAGCAGGCCCGTACATCGTCATGGAGTATGTGGAGAGCGCGCTACCGAAGACGGATGTCAGTGGACCGTGTCCGCCGCAGGCTTTGGAGCAGTATGTAGGTCAGAACGGGCCCTTCAAGCTGGACGATGCGCTTACTTTCATGCTAAAAATTGGCCATGCCATTGAAGCCGCGCATGCCAGTGGCGTTATTCACCGCGACTTAAAGCCCTCAAACATTTTGATGGATGCGACAGGCGAGCCGAAGATCGTTGATTTTGGACTGGCGAGGTTGACGCGTGTTGATGAGGTTTCTAGTCTCACGGTCAAAGGCGACAAATTTATTTCCTTGGGTTACGGAGCCCCCGAGCAGGAATCAGACGCTACGTTGTCGGACGAACGGGCTGACGTTTATGGTCTCGGAGCGCTTCTCTACTTCTCACTAACGGGAAAGAATCCTCGATTCTTCCGCGAGGAGGATTTACCGACTTCGGTTCGCCCCTTGGTCTGCAAGGCTCTGGCGACGGATCGCGCGATGCGATTTCAGACGGTTGCCAGCTTCGATGCTGCGCTGACGGCGCTGCTTGTTGAGGCCAAGACAGAGCGGCCGACGATCAAAACGACTTGGCGGTGCAAGTGG
>JBBQIY010000068.1:0-8610 GCA_038325415.1 Kiritimatiellia bacterium | reverse complement strand
ATGCGGCGCATGATCATGTCCACCGCCCCCATTGGAAACACCTGCACCGTGACTGGCGTACTTGGGTCTTCGTACTTCTGATGCTGACCGCCATGGCGCTTTTTGTGATGAGGCGTACCTTGGCGCGCCACAGTTCCATTGAACCACAGCGGTCAGCCACTGTGCACACGCAGTAAAGGTTAAATTCTCTGGTGCCCAAGGGTGCCAGATTTAGTTGAAATTATAAGAACGAAAGGACAAATACTATGGGTATTCTATTTGCAATAATTGCGTTAGCACTGCCACGTGTTATGATGGCTATTGCCTTCCTGATGACGGACTGGTTCCAACGCGCATTTGAGACTCGATTATGGCCGATCATGGGATTTCTGTTCATGCCCTATTCGACGCTGGCCTACATGGCCGCCATGCTGAACAACAATCACGCGTTGACGGGTGGATGGCTGGCACTCGTGGTCGTCGCCGTTGTTGTCGACGTGGCTCATTGGGGGGGTAGTGGTCGTACCTACCGCAGACGAGTGCGCCGCTAACACATTTAACATGGAGGAAAAACATCATGCATATCGAAATTAATACCGACGGCAACATCGAAGGCCACGAGGCGCTGGCGACTCGTGTGAGCAGCACAGTGGAGAGTGCCTTGAGCCGATTCAGCGAACATATCACGCGAGTGGAAGTTCACCTGAGCGATGAAAACAGCGACACCAAAGGCGGCAATGACGACGTGCGTTGCGTCATGGAAGCCCGGCTCGAAGGCCACCAGCCCCTCGCGGTCACGGCTCATGCGGCGAACGTCGATCAAGCGGTCGACGGCGCAGGCGACAAGTTGGTCCGATTGATTGAGAGTACGCTCGGTCGGCTACGTGATAAAAAGTAGAGCACAAAGGGTTTCCGTATTTCTTCTCTGCGAACCTCTGAACCTCTCTGCGCGAAAATCGCACCGATCTGGGTTAAGTTTTATCCGCAGATTACGCAGATTAACGCAGATGTAGGTGCGGATTTTTTAATATGGATGAGCAAGATAAACAGGATAAAGACATCCCGATAAATGCTTGATAGACTGAAAAAAATTATAAGCTACCGCGTTTGGGGTTATCTGGGGCTTCATCTGATTGTCGGTGTTCTGATTCTCGTCGGCGCATCTTGGCTGTTCGGTGAGATCGCGGAAGATATGCTAGATGGTGACCCGATAACGGTTATTGATCGAAATGTTGCAAATGGGTTACATGAACATCGGACTCCCGGACTGACGGTCGTGATGCAGACAATCACCAACTTCGCCTCGTTCTCTTGGGTGGTCTGCGTCGCCACAATCTCCGCATTGGTTTTGAGGTTTAAAAAAGCTTGGTATCACCTGCTGGTTCTCGCGCTCGTCGTCCCCGGCGGCATGGCTTTGATTCCTTTGCTAAAAGTCGCCTTCCATCGCCAGCGTCCAAGCTTTTCCGATGCCTTACAGATCTTTGGTGGCTACAGTTTCCCCAGCGGTCATACGGTGGCCGCCACCTTGCTGTATGGCGTACTGGCTTACTTTGCGATTCAATCCTCCACGGCTTGGCACCGTCGTGTGCTGGCCTTCCTCGGGGCGCTCGTTATGATTCTGTTGATCGGATTCAGCCGAATGTATTTAGGTGCCCATTACTTAAGCGATGTGCTGGCGGCTGGTGCGGCAGGGCTGGCGTGGCTCACGTTTTCTCTTATCGCCGTAGAGACACTTCGGAGAAGACGCAAAAGAGAGGCATTCTTGAATTACAATGGGAATCTGCCGGGAAACCTAAATGCGAAATGATTCATGAATAAACTCAAATTTTTTTGGATCAATCTGCTGTCGAGTTTCTGGTTTATACCCTCGCTCATTGTCGTGGGCAGCATCATCCTCGCAACAGTTTTGATCGCAGCAGACGACGCCGTATACGATCCATGGCTGGCGCAGTGGCCGCGCCTGTTCGGGGCCGGGGCTGAAGGCGCACGAGGGATGATGTCCACCATTGCAGGCTCCATGATGACCGTGGTGGGGGTGACCTTCTCAATGGTCTTAATGGTCCTGGCGATGGCGTCGAGCCAATACACCTCACGCATCCTGCGAAATTTCATTCGCAGCCGTGTCACGCAAATCGTGCTGGGGATCTTCGTCGGCATTTTCACCTATTGCTTGATCGTGTTGCGCACGATTCGCAGCGGCGACGAAGGCGCCTTTATTCCCAGCGTGGCGGTTTCATTCGGCTTCGTTCTGGCACTCGGGGGTGTCGTCGCGCTAATCTTTTTTATTCATCACATCGCCTCTTCGATTCAGGCGTCCAACATCATCGCGTCGGTCGCAGAGGAGACGATCGCGTCTATTGACCAGTTATTTCCGGAAGACCTCGGACAAGGACCGCGCGACGATGATGATGACGAGCAATCTCTACGTTCGTTGTCCAGTCAGAAATGGCACACCGTCATGGCCGACAAGAGTGGCTATATCCAGAGCGTGGATAGCGAGGCACTCATTCGCCTGGCGCAAGACAGCAAGACGATCGTGAGGATGGCTCACGGCATCGGCGAGTTCGTTGTCCAGAACACCCCGCTGGCCTCATTCGCCCTAGACGCGCCGCCGGATCAAGCGATGATCGATGACCTGCAGGCGACGTTCAGCATCAGCCGTCACCGCACCGTAAATCTGGACGCAGCCTTCGGCATCAGGCAGGTCGTGGATATGGCACTCAAAGCACTTTCTCCCGGGATCAACGACACCACGACAGCCGTGATGTGCGTGGATTACTTGACGACGATTCTGGCGCAGATCGCTCCGCGGAAAATCCCCTCAGCGCACCGCTATGAGGAAGGGGAACTGCGCGTGATCGCGAAAGGTCCGACGTTCGAAAGCTTGCTGGCCGAAGCCTTCGACCAAATCCGAGACAACGCGAAAAACAATATCGCCATCCTTTCGCGGATGCTCAATGCTTTTGAAACCCTCACCAGTTTGACTGTCAACCCACACCGTCGGCACGGACTTGGCGAACAGGTGCAGTGGCTCTCGGAAATGGTCGAGCGTTCCGTCGAGTCCGCCCATGACCGCGCGAGGCTCAACACACGGCTGGCGCGTCTGCGCGAAACGCTCCAAGCTGAGCCTGTTTTAGGCGCGAGTGAAAATGCCTGATTGCGAGAATTACTGAGGGATCAAAGATGAGTGCGCAAGAGCTTAATCCTGATTTGGTTCCCAACGACTTACACATAATTTCGCTTCCCGCTAGGGTGTCCTCACAACCAGAGACCCACAAATTACTCGAGAGAACCGACATAAAGTCTTGCCTCTCAACTCCTGACTCCTGTATTCTAACTCCTTATTCCTGTATTCTGACTCCTGACGCCTGTACGTCACCCAGACTCTATCTCATCCGTCATGGCGAGACGGAATGGTCACTCTCCGGACAATACACCGGGCGCACGGATCTCCTGTTGACCGCGCATGGCGAAGCGGCGGCGCGAAAGGTCGGGGAACGTCTCAAGAACGTTTCGTTCGCGCATGTCTTGACGAGTCCGCTGCAACGCGCTCGACAAACCTGTGCGCGCGCGGCGTTGGAGCCAACACCTGAAATCGAGCCGAACCTTATCGAATGGGATAACGGCGACTACGAGGGCTGCACGCTCGCAGAGATTCGCGAGGTGCAGCCGGAGTGGAACCTTTTCCGTGACGGTGCTCCCAATGGAGAAACACCTGTTCAGATTTCCGATCGCGGCGATCGTCTGCTTGCTCATCTGCGCACTTTCGATGGAAATGTGGCGCTCTTTTCCCACGGGCATCTTTGCCGCGTCCTGGCCGCTCGATGGATCGGCCTGTCCGTCGAGCAAGCGGCACCTTTCCTGCTCAACACCGCTTCGATCAGTATTCTCTCCTACGCGCACGGCTGCCCCGACGAACCGGCAATCGCGCTGTGGAATTCTGAGGCCGATGAGTTGTTTAACCCGGCACCGATGCCAAACTCAGTCGCGGCGAAAGGGATCCAAAACAACGTAAAAGTCGAAATCAAATTCACTCCCACCAATGCCAAGCCGGAGGACAAGTTTGGATGTTGCTGTGGATCATAAACGCCAGAAATAAGCTGCTCAGAAAAGAACCGCTGTAACGGGGGTGGATCAAACCGCGCCCTGCCCCTTGGCGAATGATCCGCTCAGGCTTACTGTGGCAATTGACGCGGCATTGCCCCTACTTCGTCTCAGGATTACACCACGCGGGATTTACGAATGGGTGGCTCTGAGGAAACCAGTGGGGTTAGACCCCATGGGATATTTTTGTCCCGTCGTATATTATGATTTCAAATGCGGTGGTAAATGAATTATCATCCATAATCGAGGGGGGTACGATATGAACATTTCACCAAAGACTTGGTTTGCAGCGAAGGCGACGCCGCAGGGTGAACTTCCAGAAACCACGCAATCGCCGAGCACCAAAGTGGAGAGCCCTCAGGGCTCCCATCCGCTCGGTGCGGGTGGCAGACGACACGGTCAACCTGGGCGGAGTCCCAACGGTGGAGATGATCAGTCTGAACTCATAAAATCCCAACTGGGCTAGTCAAAAAAGTATGAGGTATGAATGGTGAATGATGAATGATGAAGGGAATGTTTGTCGACTGGCTTCTACCTCCTCACCAATGGCCAATGACCAATGACCAATTTCCAATGACCAATTTCCAATGACCAATTTCCAATGGCCAATGACCAATGACCAATTTCCAATGACTAATTTCCAATGACTAATAACCGTGCGATACAACAAAGTTGAATCGCCCCCGCCGCAGTAGGGGTATTACCCACATCAAGTAAGGTATTGCCCCATAGCTAAAACCTTCACACTGCGTCATACTAATAACAAAAGAACATCTGAATAGAAAGGATCTCATTATGTTACGATCAGTTAAAGCCTTCGAGAATTTCAAGCTCCGTGCGCGCGATGGCGACCTCGGAAAAGTCAAAGAGTTTTACTTCGATGACAACTATTGGACGGTGCGCTACCTCGTCGCCGAGACGGGAGGTTGGCTAAGCGGCAGACTCGTCTTGCTTTCGCCGTACGCTCTGCATTCCGCAAATGAGGCGGAGCAAGTCCTGCCGGTAGACTTGACGAAAAAACAAATAGAAGAGAGTCCATCGCTAGCCAGCGATGAACCGGTATCCCACCAGTATGAGGTACAGTATTACGGCTATTACGGTTGGCCAGCGTACTGGAGTGGCCGGTACAATTGGGGTGTAAGCCCTTACATGGGAGCCGCTGACCTTGGCGTAGGAGCCGTTGGCCTTGGCATGGGGGGCGTTGGCCTTGGCATGAGTAGCGTTGGCTCAGACGTGGAGAGCGGTCGGGAAGCACAGAGAGAAACAACCCGTCGTAAGGAGGCTTGGGATCCCAACTTGCGTAGCACCGGCACTGTGACCGGCTACAACCTTCAAGCGCAGGATGGAGAGATCGGCCATGTCGAGGATTTCATCATCGACGACGAGACGTGGGCAATTCGGTATCTGGTCATCGACACGAAGAACTGGTGGCCCGGGAAACACGTCTTGGTTTCACCGCAATGGATTGACCGAGTGAGTTGGGAAGAGTCCAAAGTTTTCATCGGCCTATCGCGTGAAACGATCAAGCAGTCACCGGAATACACACCGGAGTCTCTCAACCGCGATTACGAGACCGACCTGTACCGTCATTATGAACGGCAGGGTTATTGGGCCGATGAACCGGTCGCCAAACAGCACTGAAACTGGAAATCAAACAAATGAAATGAAAAGCAAAATGAAAACACCACAAAGTTCTGCAACGCCTCCGACAGCGGCCGGGGAAGGTTCTGCATTCACACTGCCTGTTCTGCCCTACAAACAGGATGCGCTGGAGCCCCACATCAGCGCTAAGACCATGGGCTTCCATTACGGCAAGCACCATCAGTCCTACGTGGACAACCTGAACAAGCTGGTCGCCGGTACGCCGTTGGCAGCGCAGCCGCTGGAGAAGATTATTCAGGAGACTGTCGGTCTGGCCGACAAGGCGTCGATCTTCAACAACGCGGCGCAGGTGTGGAACCATACGTTCTTCTGGAAAAGCATGAAAGCCGGCGGCGGCGGCAAGCCGACTGGGCGGTTGCTGGAACGGATTGAGAAGACGTTCGGCAGCTTCGAGGAGTTCAAGAAGGCCTTCGTGGCCGCAGGGCTCGCGCAATTCGGCAGTGGCTGGGTCTGGTTGGTGCAGGACGGTGATACGCTGAAGATTATCAAAACTTCAAATGCGGATACACCGACTGCGCACGGACAGACCGCGCTCTTGACGTGCGACGTGTGGGAACATGCCTATTACCTCGATTATCAGAACCGCCGCAAAGACTTCGTAGAAGCCTTTTTGGAGCATTTAGTGAACTGGGAAGCGGCGATCGCCCTGCTAAAATAACAAGAAACGAGGTTCCCTATGAATATGATCACGGTAAAAGACGGCACGACACTCTACTACAAAGACTGGGGTTCGGGCCAACCCGTGGTCTTCAGCCATGGTTGGCCGCTCAACGCCGATGCCTGGGAAAATCAGATGGTCTTTCTGGCTTCCCATGGCTTCCGCTGCATTGCCCATGACCGTCGCGGGCATGGGCGATCCGGCCAGCCGTGGCAGGGTAACGACATGGACACTTACGCCGACGACCTGTCGGAGCTCATCGAAGTGCTCGACCTTAAGGACGCGACGTTGATCGGCCACTCCACTGGAGGCGGCGAGGTCGCTCGTTATATTGGCCGCCACGGCACGTCACGCGTCGCTAAGGTCGTGCTGATGGGTTCGGTCACGCCGCTGATGCTGAAGACGAAAGCCAATCCTAAAGGTCTGCCGATCGACGCGTTTGACAAAATCCGCGCCGGCGTCACTGCCGACCGTTCGCAGTTCTTCATGGACCTGACCAAGCTCTTCTTCGGTGCTAACCGCAAGGGTCACAAGGTCACGCAGGGTATGCGGGATGCGTTTTGGCTTCAAGGGATGCAGGGCGGGCTCCCGAACGAGTTCGATTGTATCAAGGCCTTCTCCGAAACGGATTTCACTAAAGACCTGAAGAAGTTCGACGTGCCGACGCTCATCATCCACGGCGATGATGATCAGATCGTACCGATTGAGGCCTCGGCCATGCTCTCTTCGAAACTCGTCAAGAACTCAAAGTTGAAAATCTATAAAGGGGGTCCCCATGGACTGGCCGACACGCACAAGGACCAACTTAATGCCGACCTGCTGGCATTTCTTACCCGGCCTCTTCTGACCCGGCAGCAAAAGCTTTGCTGAAGCTGCTCCGTTCTGTCTGAGTTGAATTGAAACTGACGGAGAGTTACAATGCAAGCGAATCAAACCCACGATGCACTCGCGTCGGAACGGACGCTACTGGCAGCCGAGCGGACATTTTCCGCTTGGATCCGGACTGGTTTAGCGGGAGTGGGCGGCGGTTTGGCGGTCGCGCGTGGGCTCTTATTTAAGAGTTATGCGCACCAAGTGGCGGCGCAGGCGATTGGCGTGCTCCTCGTGATGTGGGGGGCAAGTATCTTTGTGTACGCGATTGTCGATTATCGGCGTATATGCCTGAGGCTAACGCGAGAGAGCATCTCCAAAAAGTCGCTCCGTGTCTTGATGCTGATGACGGTGATGCTGTTAATTGTTTCCATGCTGGTATTATGGATTATGCTGTTCTGAAAGGAGCATCGATCATGAAAAACAGAAAGTCGCTCACCATCGTTCAACTCAACGACAGTCATGCCTATTTTGACCTGCATCAGGAATTGTTCTGGCAGAGTGATCGGGCGGTCTATCGTCCTGCGGGCGGCTATGCTCGCATCGCTACGCTCGTCAAAAAGATCCGCGCTGAGAGCAAAAATCGCGTACTCTTTTGCGACTGCGGCGATACTTTCCACGGCACCTACCCTGCCCTGAAGACGCAGGGACAGGCAATGATTCCAATTTTGAACGCATTGGGATTCGATGCGATGACGGGGCATTGGGAATTTGCGTACAGTCCCGCGACCTTCAAGCAGCGCGCAGCGGAACTCAACTATCCGGTACTTGCGATCAACGTTTATGACAAGGCGACGAACGAGCGACTTTTCCCACCGTACTGCGTGAAGGAGATTGGCGGGTTGCGGATTGGTCTCGTGGGTATCGCCTCAAATATTGTAGACAAGACCATGCCGCCTTCCTTCAGCGAAGGATTGCGCTTTACCCTTGGCCGAGAAGAACTCCCTACGATTATCGATGTTTTACGCACCCAAGAAAAGGTAAACCTGATCGTTCTCATCTCACATCTCGGGTTTCCCCAGGATATGAAGCTTCTGTCGGAGGTGCGGGGTATCGATGTCTGCCTGAGCGGTCACACCCATAACCGTCTGTATAAGCCAGTTCTCCAGGGGAAAACGCTGGTGATCCAGTCGGGCTGTCATGGTTCCTTCTTGGGTTGCCTGGATTTGGAAGTAGAGGGCAGGCAAGTCATTGACTATCGGCACGAACTGGTTGAAGTTGAATCCCATATCAACCCTGATCCCGCAGTGGATGACCTCATACGACAAGCGCTCGCGCCTTATCAAGCCGAACTCTCAACAGTTGTGGGTGAAACAGCGACCGCGCTCAACCGAGCC
>JBBQIY010000067.1:0-8669 GCA_038325415.1 Kiritimatiellia bacterium | reverse complement strand
GCCATTCTTTTGTGGTGTTGCAAGAACAGGGACATGAATTATTTTGTCAAAATTCGCGTAAGTGCTTGATTTCCAACTTCTGACTCCTGTATTCTGTCTTCTGACTCCTGTAAGCGTCAAACTATGTTGACGCGCACCCATGGCTCACGATGTTCCCCGCGTGCGATTCAACCGTATTGAATCGCACCTGAATTTTTCCTTCTCAACGCATTTCGCTTGAATTCACACGGGCTTGCGCCGTATACTCGGCACCCATTAAGGAAAGCAAAATGGAACCGGTGCAAAGCAGAGTCGTTCTTGACATCAATTTGAAAATTCTCGCGGAAAACTTCCGCAAAATATCACAGTCCGTATCACCCTTGGGGATCATCGTTGTCCTCAAGGCCAACGCCTACGGACTCGGCATGATGCCAATCGCCCGCGCCCTCGCGGATGCCGGTGCGGCCGCCATCGCCACAGCCGAAATCGCCGAAGCCCTCGCCGTCGCCGAGATCAACCTGCCGGTCATCCTTCTCGGTACCGTCCTGCCAACCGAGTTGGAGCCCGCCCTGCGTGCAGGCATCCGAATTCCGGTCGCCGGACTGGCAGAAGCATCTACCATCAGTGAAATGGCAAAACGTCTCGGCACGATGGCACATTGCCACATCGCCCTTGATACCGGCATGGGCCGCGTCGGCATCCGCCTCGACGAGGCACTCACCCTTATCCCACAAATCGCCGCCCTCCCGCATCTCGAACTCGAGGGTCTGTACTCTCACTTCCCCTCAGCCTACATCGAAAACGACGACGGCACCCCAAGGCAAATTGAAGCGGTTAAAAAGCTGGTAGCGGATCTTCGTGAGCGAGGCATCTCCATCCCTTGGCTCCACATCGCCAACAGCGATGCGATCAACAACTTCCCCGCTGCGTACCGGGCTCCGTTCACGCATGTGCGCACTGGCATCAATCTCTATGGCTCCTTCGACATCATCGGCAACCGTCGGTTGCACTTGCGCCCTGTGCTGACCTTGCGCGCGCACCTCGCCCAAGTGCGAACCCTCACCGCCGGTAGCACCATCGGATATGGACGCACCTTCGTCTGCCCTCGCGACATGCGCGTGGGCACCGTGGCGGCCGGTTATGCCGACGGCCTTCCTCTCGCGCTCTCCAATCGTGGCAGTCTGCTCATTCGCGGTCGCCTCTGCCCCGTCATTGGTCGCGTCTCGATGGACTACACCACCGTCGCTCTGGATCAAGTCGATGACGCTATTGCCGGCGACGACGTCGTCTGCGTCGGAAGCGAAATGCCGAACGCAACCTCAGTCGAAGCCTGGGCAACGCTCAAAGGCACACATCCCTACGAAGTCATCTGTTCCATCGGTAGCCGCGTCCAGCGGTGCTACGTCAAATAGGTAAAACTTTTGGATAAGCTTAAACCGATTCAAGACAATTTCACGATAGCAGGCAAAATAGAAGATGCCCTGAGCATTCAAAGAGAAATCGCCTGTATCAAGGCCGCGCCGACGTTGCTTATTGCACCCCTACTTGAAACTGCTTCCGCTTCAACTGAAACCTCTACCCTTCCCGACGATCCGCAGATGAACCCACGCTAACAGCAACTACTGCCGTCGACGCAGATGAGAGGGCTGGATCTTCAGGATGCCGCGATACTTAGCAATGGTGCGGCGCGCAATGTTTATGCCTTGCGCGGTGAGTTGCTTCTCAATGTCCTGATCGGCCAACGGACTTAGCGGATCTTCGGCTTCAACCATGTTCTTGATGATCATCTTCACATGCTCGCTCGAGACCGCCTGACCGCTGTCCGTCGGAATACCGTTCGTAAAGAAGAAACGCATCTCGTGAATACCTTGCGGTGACCGCATGTACTTGTTCGAGACCGTGCGGCTAACCGTCGTCTCATGAACGCCAACCGCCGTCGCGATCTCCGCCATCACTAAGGGCCGAAGCGCGCTGATACCTTTATCAAAAAATTCCTGCTGCGCATCGACAATCTGCTGCGCCACCCTGCGGATTGTCTCTTGGCGCTGTTCGATGCTCCTGATCAAATTGATCCCCGACCGAATCTTACCATGAATATATTCGCGAGTCTCCTCGGCAACTTCCGCCGATTTAAGGAGCGAACTATACTTCTTCGAAATTCGCAAATGAGGAATGTTGGCGTCTTCTACGAAAGCCTGATAACGACCCTCGACCTTGCGTACCTCGATTTCTGGAACAACGTACGTCGGCACAACTTTGTCAAAGGCTGCACCAGGACGCGGTTCAAGTTTTGAAAGGACAGCGATGGCGTTTTCGACTTCCTCCCGCGTCACATTGCAGAGTTTGGCAATTTTCGTAAGCTGACGCGCCGCCAAAAGGTCGAGATGATCGCGTACAACCCGCGCGGCCAACGAACGGTTCAACGACCGCTGATCGAGCTGAATCAAAAGGCATTCTCGCAGATCCCGAGCGCCGACGCCGGAGGGTGTGAAATCCTGAATAACCTTCAGCACGCGTTCGCACATTTCCATCGTTGCACCAGGAACCACCTGGGCCACATCCGCAATGGGCGTGCGCAAATAACCGTCATCGGAAATACTGCCAATGATTTGCTCGGCGATCGGCAACACGTCGTCCTCTAGCTCCGAGAGCTCAAGCTGTGTGACCAGATGTTCCTGTAGCGATTCATGCACCTCAATCGAGTCGAACATGAACTGACGTCGCTCCTCGAGGTCGGGATTGTACTCATTGTTCCCTCCGTCCTGATAGAAATAGTCGGCGTCATCAAGCTCCGAAAGCACGCGGAAATCGTCGAGCGGAATTCCCTCAACCGAATCCGGAAGACTTTCGCCGTTACCCTCAAAATCAGCGCCAGAATCGGGATCATCATCGTTCCGCGATTCTCCAGAATAGTCTGACCCGAACGGCTCGGCGCGATCAGAACTTCCTGCGTCGAGACTCTCGCGATCTGCAGTGGGAACATCAAACTCGGGCTCAGCCTCAGGTGCCTCAAAATCCAATTCCTGTTTGTTGGCATCTCCCTCATAATCATCGCGCTCAGACTCAATTGAAAGCGAGGGATTATCAATCGCCTCCAACGTCGGGTTCTGGTCAAGTTCCTGTTGCGCAAGAATACAGAGATCCTGTACCTGAAGTTGCAACACTTCAAGTGACTGCCTCATCTGTGGCGCTAAAACTTGTTTCTGTCGCATTTGCTGCGACAAGCCCATCGATGTACCCGACATATTATCCTACTTTGCTCCTTGTATTAAAAACTAAATATGCAATCAAACTCAATTTCAGAGTTTCGAAAATGCATCGTTGAAAGCACTGTTAAAACCGCTCGATGACGTGGGCCCGCTCTTGCCGCCGCGATTGCGATCCCCGCCACTACTATTCCCGCCGCCACGGTTCGAATCGGGTCTACCGCCCGCTTGAGGTCGGCGAGCGTCAGACTCAGGGGCATCGCCTCGCGTCATCGCCGCACCCGTCTTCATGCTGAGCGCAATGCGGTGCCTTGGCAAATCAACCTCCTTCACGGTCACTTGAACCTTCTGTCCAACCTTCACCACGGTGTTGGGATCCGACACGAATCGATCACTCAGTTCACTGATGTGCACAAGTCCATCTTGATGAACCCCGACATCCACAAAAGCTCCAAAATTGGTCACATTCGTCACGATGCCCGGCAGCTTCATGCCCGGATTCAAATCCTCGAGCTTCATGATACCTTCGGCAAAGCTAAACGCCTCGAACTCCTTGCGCGGATCACGGCCTGGCTTCGTCAGCTCTTCCATAATGTCGCGCAACGTGGGGAGTCCCAAGTTCTCCGAGACATATGCCTTGATGTCTATCTTGCCGAGAAGCTGTGCGTCATGGACGAGATCGGCAACGCCGCATCCGATGTCCGACGCCATCTTCTCGACGACCGAATAACGTTCCGGATGCACGGCGCTAGAGTCAAGCGGGTTCGTAGCTCCAGAGATACGCAAGAAGCCCCCACACTGCTCGAAAGCCTTGGGTCCGAGCCGCGGCACAGAGAGAATTTCCTTGCGACTTTTAAACGGTCCGTGTTCATCGCGGAAGCGCACAATATTTTCTGCAAGCGATGGCCCGAGGCCAGAAACATACGTCAGCAATTGCTTGCTGGCAGTGTTCACTTCCACACCAACAGAGTTCACGCACGACATCACGATATCGTCAAGCCCTTGCTTCAGCCGCGTCTGATCCACATCGTGCTGATACTGGCCCACGCCGATCGACTTCGGATCGAGCTTGACGAGTTCAGCGAGGGGATCCATCAGCCTGCGCCCAATCGAGACGCTACCACGAACGGTCAGGTCTTTTTCTGGGAACTCTTCCCGCGCCACTTCGGATGCCGAATAAATCGAGGCGCCACTTTCATTAACGAACGTCGCCATGATCGTCTCCGGTAGCTTCAGCGACCGCACGAACTCCATCGTCTCGCGACCGTAAGTGCCGTTACCGATAGCGATGGCTTCCACTTCGAACTTCTGACACAGCGTCACAATTCTACCCGCCGCTTCGCGACGCATCGCGTCGGACTGTGAAAGCTGAATGACACAATCAAAAAGTAATTTGCCTTGCGGATCAAGACACACCACCTTGCATCCCGTGCGGATGCCGGGGTCGATGGCGAGCACGGGCTTTCGTCCCAGTGGCGAAGCCATGAGCAACTCACGCAGGTTCGACGCAAAAACGCCAATGGCTTCGCTACTGGCCTGGGTAAACGCCTTAGTCCGGATTTCAACTTCCATCGATGCCGCCATCATGCGCACATACGCACTCTCTGCCGCCAGTGCCACCTGCTCGGAAAACGAAGACTCGCCTTTTACAAAGCGACTTTTCAGAAGATCAATCGCCTCCTCACGCGAAGGGCGGACGCCTAAGCTCAGGAACCCTTCCTTCTCACCGCGTAACATGGCCAGCAGACGATGCCCCGACAACTTTGGAAGCGGATCGGCACAGTCAAAATAATCGCGGAACTTCGCCCCCTCTTCCTCTTTGCCCTCGACAACCTTGGTCGTCACCGTGGCGGTATTCTCAAAGAAGGATCGAATTTCCGAACGCGCATCAGCATCCTCATTAATCAGCTCGGCGATAATGTCACGGGCGCCTAAAAGGGCGGCATCGATGTCCTGAACCTCCTTGGCGACATCCACGTACTGAGCCGCAATTTCCTCGGCAATCCCCGCACCATCCTGTGCAAAGATTAACAAGGCCAAGGACTCAAGCCCTCGTTCACGAGCAATCATCGCCCGAGTGCGACGCTTGGGCCTGAAGGGTAGATAAATATCTTCAAGCGCCGCCATTGTCTCGGCTCCCGCGATTTTCTCGGAGAGTTCGTCAGTTAGCAGGTTGCGCTCCTTGAGGGAGCTCAAGATCGCCTCCCGACGTCCGTCCAGATCCGTCAGCCGCGCCAACGTGTCCCGGATATTCGAAATCTGCACCTCATCGAGCTCCCCCGTCGCCTCTTTTCGGTACCGAGCGATAAAAGGAACCGTAGCGCCATCCGAAAGAAGGGAAATTACCGCCTGAACTTGCACGGGGCGAATCCCCATGTCCTTTGCCATCACTGATGAATAGTCTTGATTCATAAATAAAATTTTATCGTTTTGCGTCACCTGATTGAGCGTTATCGTCTTGAATGACCCTATGATACACCAAAAATGTGCTCTGGATAAAGCTAAAAACACCTCGAGTTTGAATTTTGGCTCGAAAGATGCTTTTGACTTGACAAAACATTTACACCAGAGGATCACCGACATGAGCGACATTAAAGCAACAGACAAACCTTCAGAAGACGGTCTTAATTGGGAGGATGCAGACAGCCGTACGGTCACCGAGACCATTTTCTTTAATCGGGATGGCGATCACGCGCCCGATACGGATGTGACGATCCGCGTTAAAATTAACGAACCAGAGCCAGCAGAATTTTCGACACCCGTCGGACGCATGAAACTTGCGCGCTGGGAAGGCATTGGCCGCTGTGAAGGTGAATTATACGAACTTGCTGTGATGTGCTGGAATAAAGGCGGCTTCAAGCTTCTGCGAAAAATAAACGTAGCCGAAGCACGCAAAGTCATCGCCGACAAGAGTCCTATCCTTGCTGCGCTTTTCGTCTAAGGGCAACCCTTATCTTTCATATTCTGGAGGTCAGTTCAAGGCAATTGACGTCAAACACAATGTTAGAACTCGGCAAGATGACATCGCCGCTTAAGCATAGTTGTCTAATAGTTTAATACAGAATAAGATTCAGGCATTCCTTTCTTGATCATGTTATTTTGAATCGCTTGGAGAATCGGTTGTGGAGACAACTTAATCTAGTCTCTCATTTTGCGATTCCAGCGATAGGTAATTCTTGGATTTTATGGTCGTCAAAAAAATTCTTGCAATGCTATTCATATTATGAGACATTCAAAGTGATTTTCGATTATTGTTTTTTGATTAGTAGACTTGTCCTCGGATGAAACACAAGAGAGGATTCCGTACAACTCAGAACTTATTTTATCATTATTGAGACTAGAAATAGTGGGATGAGAAAAGAGTTATTGAGCCTGTATTCGCAGAATCCCCCCCCCTCTTTAGTTTATTCCATTCTATTTTTTCATTATGTGCTTTTATTGCATGCCTCTTAAGCTTTCAGCCATTAGTATTTCACCTCTTCAAACTTCTTCAAAAAATCGCTGAATCGCGAAAGCGTTTGGCTCAGTTATTGCGGCTAATTAACAAGAACGTCAGAACAAAAACATTCAGAACCACTCAATTCACGGATCATTTGATCCATATCTGTGGGAGGAAAATGATGGATACAAAAGAAAAAGCAGGCTTCTGGTTCAAGAAAATGGATGAATTTCTTGAAATAGAGCGTAAGAATGGACTTACAGGTTTTCGTCTGTTTGTACACAATGGTGGAGACGAATCATCCGCGACTGAAGACATTGCGGAAGATTTCTGTTCGATGTATGAGTCCATCGAATGGGATCCACTCGAAGTAGTTCCTTTATAACCAGTCAATAAAACCCGTTTCTATTTAGCGGGAATGGCATTTTTGTCATTCCCGCTTTTTCGTGTAATTAAGTTTATGAATGCTATTGATATAATCAAGATTGCTCGGGAATTCACCGACAACCACAACGTGCTGATGTCGAGGGACGAGTGGATCAGATTGTTTTCTTTATCTCAAATCATCGATACTGAAGTAAACGAAAATGGAATTGACAGAGATGAAAAACGACTTTTACAAGCTCTCGGTCAAGAACAATACGAGAAACTCAAAGTTGTGCATATTGACCCAAAAATTGACGCTCGCGAATATGGGAATATGAATGGAACTGTTTGTCCCTCCTCGAAAAACGTTGTGCAAGAGGTCGCAAATGCTACACAAACACGAATCCGATTGGGGATTGCAAAGAACAATTCTCGCGTTTACGGAGCACTCTTTCGCTATGACAACGAGACTCGTGCAAAAATCCTCTTAAGTATTAATGTTAGTAGATGTTGGCGTAGATTTAGTGCGGTAAAAGAGCTTGCGCATCTATTGGCTCATAACAAAGCGTTGGACAAAAACACAGAGGACTCAGTCGATTTAATCGAAACAGCAAAAAGGGCTAGAAGTATTATCCTTACTAAAAGTACTGTTGATATCCATGATGAAGCTGCTGCAATCTTTATGGCTATGGAAATTTTATTACCTTGGAGTATCCGTCAAGTAGTTATAAAAATGCATGAAGAAACTAATGGCGTTTCAAAAATGAACAATTTCCAAATCGCTCGCGCATTTGCGATTCCAGAACGTCTCATCGAAATTTTCTTCGAAAAAGATATTGAAGGGACAAGCTACTGTAGCCTTTCTCATTATATCAATCTTAATTGTATCTGATCCTGAGTTTCTAGTAGTCCGTGCCGGAAGTTCTGCCATGCTTTAAGGAAAGTGGACGTTTCATGGTTCGAGAGGCACTCGGCGTAGATCTTTCCATCGGCGTGGTTCAAGAACGCGAAAACATCCATAGTCCCGTTCCTGATGTACTCGAATTCCTCAAGCCGCATCTTCATTCATTTCATTCGTTTGCAGGTCAGGCGCAAGCCGTTTGAGGATCTGGATGCCAGGGCACTCATCAAAGAAATATAGATTGGAGGGGGGGTCTCTGTACAACGCAAGCAGGTGTGCCATTTTCGGGAAGAACGCTATCATTTTCAAGGCAATTTCCTCGGCGTACGTCACCGGGCACTCGGAACGTCGCAGGTCTCTGAGATCGCCTGTCTGCGTACCACGGTTTTGATTTTCAACGACTTACAGTATCGAAAACTTTCAAATATCGAAAATCCGATCACGTCCACATCGTGCGGTCAAGTGAGCGATATTGTAGGGCTTCTTGAAGATGAGAAGGGCGGATCTCCGCACCTCCCTCAATATCGGCAATCGTTCTCGCAACTTTGAGAATCCTATCGTGGGCGCGAGGACTAAAGTGCATCTCGTTCATGGCAAAATTCAACACTTCGAGTGACTCGGGGTCGAGATGGCAGTACTTATCGATGTCTCGCCGTCCCATCCCAGAATTCGTTCGGATTTTCGTTTCAACTCCAAAACGTCGCGCCTGCACGGCACGTGCTTGCGTAACGGTCTCTCGCATGCGTGTGCTTGAATTGCCGTTCGGCATACTCTGAAG
>JBBQIY010000066.1:0-8680 GCA_038325415.1 Kiritimatiellia bacterium | reverse complement strand
GTGTAGCGGAAGGTGTCGATACATCGCTGCATCTGTTCGGTGAGGCGATCTTGATTGCGTTTGGCTGCCAGCAGATTTTCGTAGCGCTGGACGCGTTCACGCATATAAAAGTCGAGACCACCATTGTAACGCGTCACGGTTTTGCCGTCGACTTCGATGGTGACATTGGTCAGTGTTCGGAGCAAATAGCGATCATGAGAGATCAACAAAAGCGTGCCTTGGAATTCGCGGAGAAAACGCTGCATCCACTCGACGGCGGGCAAGTCAAGATAGTTGGACGGTTCATCCAGCATCAGGACATCAGGCTTTGCAACGAGTGTTCGGACGAGTTCCGCGCGCATTTTCCAGCCACCGCTGAATTCTGAGAAGGGGCGATCAAAGTCGACCGTATGAAAACCAAGTCCACCGAGAGCCTCTTTGACGCGAACCTCGAGGTCGTAGCCACCGAGATGTTCATATTCGGTTTGCCGATCTCCGAGCTTGTCTAGGGCCTGAAGGCGCTCCTTAGAATCGACCGGAAGCTGCAGGATCTCTTTTTCGATGCGATGGATTTGCGTCTCGAGTTCTTGAATCCGCTTATCGGCGCGCAACGAGTAAGAGAGCAGGGTATCGGTTTCGTCCCACTTATTGAGCTGTTGATGCAGATGGCCAAGCGTCGGCTTGGGACCCTCGAAAAGCACGGTACCGTTCTCAGGCCGGATGTCGCCGGTGATGAGATTGAAGAGGGTTGATTTACCCGCGCCATTGGGGCCAACAATGCCGCACCGCTCTCGCTGGTTGATTTTGAAGGAAACTTCGCTCAGCACATCCTGTGTGCCGAAGTAGATACTGACGTTGGAGAATGAAATCATGGAGCTGGCGACCACTCCTGGGGCGTTTCACGTTCCTTCTGGAAGTTCTTCGCGACGGCATCGAGAATGCCATTGATGAAGCGTCCGGACTCTCGGGTTCCGAAGAATTTGCAGATGTCAACGGCTTCATTGATCACCACCGCCGGTGGAGCCTTCTCTTCCGCGTAGATGATTTCGAAGATTCCCATTCTGAGAACATTGCGTTCGACGCCGCCGATGCGCTTGATATCCCAGTTCCGCGCGCAAGCGGAAATACGGCTGTCGATGTCCTCGCGATATCGCATGACACCGACCACGATGTTTTCGGTGAACTTCTTGATAGGCGGTGGGGGCGGCTGTTCGGGCTCTTTATCGTTTTGTAAACGCAATTGACCTTCCCAAAAATCCTTGAAGATATCCCCTGGAGTTTTATCTTCCGTGGGATTCATATCAAGCTGGAAAAGCATTTGAACAGCCCACTCGCGGGCTTGTCTCCTAGTGGACATCGTATTAGGCTCGATTCTGTTTTCTCGTCATTAAATAGCGTCCATGACGGATGCCATTTCGATTGCAGCCGCTGCGGCATCCCAACCCTTGTTGCCGGCCTTGGTTCCCGAGCGTTCGATGGCCTGCTCGATGGAGTCGGCAGCAATGAGACCACTGACGACGGGGAGGTTCGCGTCAAGACCCACGTTCGAAAGGGCCTTGGAGACTTGGGAGTTGATCAAATCGGCGTGGGGTGTTGCGCCTTGAATGACGCATCCCAAAGCAATGAGTGCGTTGAATTTTTTAGACTTTGCCAGCCGTTGGACGGCAAGCGGGATTTCTGCCGCACCGGGGACGCGTACGACAACAATGTCGTCGGAGTTTGCACCATGTCTCACGAGGCAATCCTCGGCTCCCTTCAGGAGTTGTTCTGTAAAAAAACTGTTGAATCGGCTGATTACGATGCCGAATTTTTTGCCTTGAGCGTCTAGTTTACCTGCGATTTCTTTCATGCATTTGCCTCCGAACGAATTGAGTTCATGTATTAAGAGGTAAAACCGATAAAAAATCAAGTTAAAAAAGCCCTTTCAATTCTGTCTGTTTCTTCGCATCGCATTGTGCATCACAGGATTTGCCTGTTTGATGCACAATGCCACTGCTCAGGTAGTAACTCGGATCGTTCGGGCCGAGAGCTTTGGAACGAGTTACGACGATGCGGTGCGCAACACCCTCATCGAGGCCTTGAAGCAAGAGAAAGGGGTTCAGATCGGCATGCAGAGGGAAATGACCTGAGCGTTGACCCAGCTTGCCGTTTCACGCAATGGGACTTCCGACAAAGCGGTGACCGTTGCAACGGAATCCCAAAAGACGGTAAGCGAAGCATCAAAGGGCATGATTAAGCGGTACTCCGTGTTATCTTGTGAACAGGAGACCGACCAGCAATGGAAGGCCGTTCTCGACGTTGAGTTCGCTGAATACAAAACGCCAGGGCTTTCTCCTGAAGGACGGCGGAAAATAGTCATTGCACTGTTTTTAGCCGATTACGAAGCCTTTAATGTCGGAACGGGCCAACTGCCGGTTAAGGCAGTTCAAGACATCTTAGGTTCCTCGCGCGTAGTTTGTCAAAAACATCTGGCGTGGGCGAATTGTGTTGTGTCTGGCCAATTTGAACGACTTCAAGATCTCACAGGAACTTAAACGCCTCAAGGTAGAGGTAGAAAATGGATAAGGTCATTTCCTACACATGGGAAGAGTGGAAGGCGGGACGAGAGGCCAGACGCGAGGCGCTTCGCAAGCTGGGCTTGGATGGCCCCTCCCGCCGAAGTGCGAGATCCTCGGACAAACATCTCCGCAAGGCCTTTGGAGGGAAGCGCGTCCCAGACTTTTCCGCTTCGCCATGTGAGCCGAATGCCGCGCCGGTGCCGACAGATCAAAGCTGAGATATGGAAAAGCGATTTAGGTGAAATAGGGGCTAGGTGTGACTTGCTACGGCTTGCAGGCTGGGGACAGCCTGCAAGAAGAGGGTAAAAAGAAGCACGCCCAATACGCCTTCCTTTTACACGCTTTCCGCAAGCAGTCTCTGCTTGCAGGTTTAGGCGGGCAGCTCGAAATCGCAGATGAGCGGCAGATGATCCGAGAAGGTGACTTGCGGGAGCGTAAAAGCCGTGAGCTTGATGTTCGGCGTAAAGCAGACAAAGTCTAAGACGCGGCGCGGACGCCAACTTGGGTAGGTGGGGAGATTTTCGGGGTTGGATTTGAGTAGCCCCGCATTCGCAAGAAAATCCGTGATTTCCTCAGGCCCCAGCAGGGCATTGAAGTCACCAGCCACAATGCAGGGCTTGTGTGCGTTGCGAACGAGCTGCTGCAGATGCAAAAGCTGGTGCTTTCGAATGTGCGCGCGCAGGGACAGGTGTACCAGGAAGAGATTCGCCTGCTCCATCTCCAGTTCAATGACGAGGCGTTTGAAACCGTGTTCGAAATAATGGAAGGTTTCCCGCTGCACCACATCCTTGGTTAGAAAGGCGTTGCCTTGACTCCTGAGTACGGGTGCGTGACGCAATAGACCGTGCTGCTTATATTTGATCCCAAAGCTATGATAGTGGCCGATGAGCTCTGCCAGACGCTCCGGTTGCGGCCGATGATGCGTTCGAAATGAACCGTTGTCCGTCTCAACCAGTCCGACAACATCAGGCTCCAACTCGCGGATGAAGCGGCTGATGGTTTCGAAATGATCATCGGTACGACGCAACATATCCATCCATCCATAACGGGTGCGGCGGCCTGTGGCATATCTGATGTTGTAGAGAAGGAATCGCATGATGTGTACTTGAATTTGTATTCATCTGTCTATTTGACGAATATTTTGTGTACTCATTAACCATAGCGCGCTCTAAGCGTGACTACAAGACAATTATTTTCGCACATTCTCATCCTTGCCGTGGAGGGGGGTCCTGTGGCATAATAGGGCTGTGTTCATCTGAAGCAGTAAATCTGTTTCACCATTCCGGTTGAATAGCTGTACCTGCTCCCTCCCAACTCTTAGGATGTTCCGAATATGAACGAAGAGCAAAGGCTGATCGCCCAACTCAACGCACCTCTTTTGCACGACAGGTTACAGGCTCTCCGCGCACTGAAAAAGTTGCGCGATGAAGGCACACTGCCGTTACCGTCAAGCGGACGCGACGTCAACAACCACATTCATACCACTTATTCCTTCTCACCTTACTCGCCCACGAAGGCGGTTTGGCTCGCGGATCAGGCAGGCCTCGCCACGGCGGGAATCATGGATCACGACTCCATCAGCGGTGCGCGTGAGTTCAGTGAGGCTGGGGTTATTTTAAATTTCCCGACTACGATCGGAGCGGAATGCAGAGCCTCCTTTGCAGGAACACCTCTGGAAGGACGTCGGATCAACAATCCGGATCAAGCAACCGTGGTCTATGTTGCGCTGCATGGCATTCCGCATAGCAGCATTGATGCGTTGGCCAAGTTTTTTGAACCTATACGGGCGGCGCGTGCACAACGCAATCGTGATATGACCGCGCGTCTCAATACGCTGCTCGAACCTGCTGAAATCATTCTCGATTACGATGCTGACGTGGTCTCGATTTCTGACTGGAGTGAAGGCGGTGAGGTAACGGAACGGCATTTGCTTTTTGCTGTTGCCAAAAAGCTGCTGGCGCGATTCGGAGTCGGTCTAGCGCTGGTGATGTTTCTTAAGGATACGCTGGGTATCCCAGTTGCTGCCAAGGTGGAAGCGCAACTTACCGATGCGGCAAATCCACATGCGGCTTTCGATCTGCTAGGCGTGCTCAAGAGCGATCTCGTTGAGAAATTTTACATCGATGCTACACGAGAGTGTCCGCCGATTGCCGACGTTGCCGCCTTCGCAAAGGCGAACGGGATTGTCTTGGCGTATGCGTATCTGGGCGATGTGACGAGCTCGGTCACCGGCGATAAGAAGGCGCAGACATTTGAGGATAGCTATCTGGATGAGCTTTTCCAAGTAGTGAAGGCTGTCGGATTCAACGCGGTAACGTATATGCCTTCGCGCAACACGCGCGACCAGCTCGTGCGTCTCCGTGCGCTTTGCGATCAGCATGGATTATTCCAGATCAGCGGTGAGGATATCAACCAACCGCGTCAGAAGTTCATTTGCGAAGCCATGCGTGATCCGTTCTTTTCGAATCTCTACGATGCCGCTTGGGCTTTAATTGGCCATGAAAGGCTGGCTACCGATCACCTTGCTGACGGCATGTTCTCTGCCGAGACGATTGCCGTGATGCCGTCGCTTGCGGAACGTATTGTGCGTTATCGAGATGCTGCTCTAGATTTATATAAAACGGGCGAATTATAATTCGCCCCTACGGAGATAAAAATATGTCAACTTTTTCGAGTGAACACGCTTCTAAACTAGCCTGCTACATCGCCATGTCCGGATCGGCCGGAAGGCGCTCCGATTATGTGCAAGGTGGGGGTGGCAACACCTCGGTTAAGTTTGATGATCGACTGATGGCCATCAAGGCTTCGGGCTTCCGTCTCGACCAGATTACGGTCGATAATGCGTATGCGGTTCTGGATTATGCGGCAGTCCGCTCGTTCTATGAGAACACCGATCCAGCATCCTTGGCTGATGTGGAGAAGGAAGGCTCGTCACAAGCCAAGGCTGCTACGCTGGCAATCGAAGGGCTTCCGCAACTCCGTCCTTCGGTTGAGGCCGGCTTCCATTCCCTGCTCGATACTTTCGTGTTGCACACGCATCCTGTTTATGCAAATCTCGCCGCCTGTTCGGTCGAGGGTGCTGCTGTTGCCGCCGAGGTGCTTGCTGATTTGCCGCAGAGCCACGCCTTTGTGCCCTATATCAACCCGGGTGCACAACTGACGTTTGCTATTGGGAAAGCGCGACGTGAAGGCGAGAAGGCGACGGGCAAAAAGCCTGCGATTATTTTTATGCAGAATCATGGCCTTATCATTACGGGGGATAATGCTCAAGCGTGTCTGCGCCTCAACGAAGAAGTCAACAAGCGCATTGCTGCCGCGTACGGCGTTGGCAGCATCGACTGGCCCAACGTCGCCATTGTTGCTGGCAAAGCTGAAAACACATGGTCGTCTTATACGCCTTGGCTGCGCGACCGCTTTCATGACACCGCTTGGGATCTCGACTTCTTTACGAAGCAGTCGCTTTACCCCGATCAGTTGGTGTTCTTAGCGGGTCAGATGGGTGTTGTGGAGACCGGAACGCTCGCGGCGGCGCTGGAGTCTGGCTTCCAGATGACGGCCAAGTGCACGGTGTTCAGAGCGACTGGAGAAGTTTATTATCAGTGCGTACGCAATGAGGCACAGACCATTGAGGAAACGCTTTGTGCGATTTTTTTCATCACTCGTACGATCAAAGAAGCGGGACGAACTCTCTGCACGATGGATGAATCCGGCAAAGATTTCATCAGCGGCTGGGAAAGCGAAAAATATCGCAAGAGTTTAGGTGCGAAATAGCTTTAGCAATCAGTTCTGAAAAGGTGTACCCTTGCGTGCGAGCGTGAGAATACGCATGACTTCTAAGGATTCCTCTAGCGTGACGCGAAAAGGTTTTCCATTCCGGATCGTTTCATAAAGCGCATCCCAGATGCAGTCTGGGCCCACATCCATGCTGACTTCGATGCTCTCATGAATCCATGGGAGTTCTTCCTTGGTGCCGAAGCTGCCGTACTCTGGATTGCCAGATTTTGCTCGGCGCGGAGCAAGCTTGACCTTCGAATCCAAATACTTGAGTTCGATGGTCTTTTCGTTTGAGGTCAGAGCGCCTTTGGAACCGGCCACCGAGAACACGGGCTCGTTGATGGCAGCACCGCCACTGATTTCAAGATCAACAACAATTCCGTTTTCTCCGCGAAGAATAATTTTGACTTGATCTTCGGCATCGCCGACGGCTGCCACCTTCTTGAGGTCGCTCCACATGGAGGCCACAGGAGATCCGAGGAACTGAAGTGCTTGGTCGACAATATGCGGACCCCAGTTGAGAAGCTGTCCACCGCCCGCGTTGATAATCGCCTGCCAGTCGTCGCGACGTGAGTAGCCCAAGCGCCTCAGCTTGACCTCGTTGACCTCGCCGATTTTACCGGAGCGAATGATGTCTTCAATCTGATTGAATGCAGCTTCGAAGCGACGGTTATGACGAATGAAGAGCTTGCCGGGATATTTCTTAGCAGCCTTCATTAGCACTTTTGCCTCATCATAGTTCATGGCGATCGGCTTTTCGCAGAAAACCATTTTACCAGCGGCCATTGCTTTGATGGCGTGTGCGACATGATCCGGTGAGCGCGTGGCGATGCTGACAAGCTCCACCTCAGGATCGGCGATGAGTTTGTCAATAGAGGCGTATGCCTTGGCGCCGAACTTGTCGGCAACTTGATCACGACGCACCTTCACGGGATCGCAACCGGCGACAATTTTAAAAGAATCCGTTCGTTTTTCAAGTTCGTTGCAGTGCATGCCCCAGCCGGCTCGACCGAGACCCACGATACCGACACGAATTGGATTTTTTGTTGCGCTCATAATAGATTAAAATTCCGTGATGCTGGCTTGATTGTGATTCGCCTAAATGCGTAATCCCAGAGGATGCTATCAAACTGGGGTTTCAGGGTCAAGGTGGGATTACTTTTTATTGCTTTTTTTACGATATTTCGGCATGATAACACGAGTTTTTTAGGAGTTTATTATGGCGAATGTTATCGACACACTTAAAGCACGCGGATTGTTTGACAATTGGACGAATCCAGACTTGTATGGCGCACTGGACAAGCCCATGACTTTGTATGCGGGATTCGATCCGTCGGCGGATAGTCTTCAGGCGGGAAATTTCGTGGCGATCATGACACTCTGCCACTATCAGCGCGCGGGGCATAACGTGATCGCGCTCGTTGGCGGTGCCACCGGCCTCATCGGTGATCCGTCCGGTAAATCCGCTGAACGCAACTTGCTCACCGAAGAGGTCGTGCAGCACAACATCGAGGGCATTAAAGAGAACCTGTCAAGATTTCTCGACTTCGGTGCTGGCAAAGGGCAAGCCCGGCTCGTCAATAATTACGACTGGCATAAGCAGTTTACCTTCATCTCGTTCCTCCGCGATGTGGGTCGGCATTTCCGTATGGGAACGATGCTCGGCAAAGAGAGTGTGCGGCAGCGCATCGCGTCCGATAATGGCATGAGCTTCACCGAGTTCTGTTATCAGACGTTGCAAGGCTACGATTTCCTTCATCTCTACGATGCTTACGGGTGTCGTTTGCAGGTGGGAGGCTCGGATCAGTGGGGCAACATCACTGCGGGTACCGATCTGATTCATCGCCAGCGTGAAGCAGAAGCTTACGGGATGACGCTTCCGCTCATCACGGACAATCAGGGGCGCAAGTTCGGGAAGTCTGAGGGCAACGCCATGTACCTCGACAAGAATAAGACTTCCTGCTACGACTTCTATCAGTTCTTTATGCGTTCCGAAGATGCCGACGTCATCCGCTACCTCAAGGCTTTTACCTTCATGCCGCTGGATGAGATCGCCGCGCTTGAAGATCAACTCAAAGCTGCGCCCGAAAAGCGAGAAGCACAGAAGGCACTTGCGGACGACGTCGTGTTACGCGTTCATGGCGAGATGGGACTCCGTCAGGCGAAGCAGGCGACGGATGCGCTCTTCGGGGGAACGCTTGAGGGGATGACAGCGGCGGATCTCATGCCGATCTTCGCCGATGCACCTTCGAGCGAATTACCTGCAGGCGATGTCGTGGGGGCACCTGTGATCAAGCTGGCTGTTGCCGCTGGACTCTGTAAGAGCACGGGCGAGGCTCGCAGGCTTGCCGATGGTGGTAGACTCTACC